>JAKLHH010000429.1 GCA_022710245.1 Myxococcota bacterium | reverse complement strand
GCTTCACGGTGCCGCTCACCGAGGCGCAGGCCAACGTGGAGGAGCTCTTCCGCGAGGAGTTCGAGCTCCTGACCAACCGACTGCGCGAGCGCTCCCTCTCGCGCCTGGCCAGCGCCAAGTCGCAGCAGCGCGGCGAGGTCTACCAGTTCCCGCTGCAGCTCGCGGCGGCCCGCGACTCGCTCACCGCCTTCGTCAGCGCGCTGATGGTCACGAACCCTTACCTGGAGACGCCGCGCATGCGCGGCCTCTACTTCTGCAGCGGCACGCAGGAGGGGCGCCCCGTCGACAAGGTGATGGCGGAGATGAGCAAGGCGCTCGGCCTCCGCGAGCTCGCCTCGCAGGGCTTCGACCAGCGCGCGGAGAAGAAGAGCTACTTCCTGCGCAACGTCTTCACCGAGATCATCTTCCCTGACCAGAACCTCGCCGGCTCGAGCGCGCTCTCCCGCTCGCGCCGCAAGCGCCTCGGCCTGGTGGCGATCGCCGCCTCGGTGCTGATCTCCGCGGGCCTCCTCGCGCTCTCGGGGATCAGCTACAGCAACAACCGCAAGCTGACCACCTACGCCGCCGAGGTGGCGCGGAGCTCGCGCATCACCACGCCCGAGGACCCGCGGCACGTCACCAAGGGCCTGCGCTCCCTCGAGCGCCTCGGCGTCACGCTGGAGACCCTCGCCCGCTACGCCCACGAGGGCGTGCCCTGGTGGCTCGGGCTCGGCTACTACCAGGGCGAGCGCATCTTCGAGGACGTGCAGCGGATCTACATCAAGCGGGCGCGGCAGGCCTTCGTCGCCTACGCCGACCGCGAGCTGGTGGCGACGCTCACCGACATCGCCAACCCGACCACCGGCGCCGGCTCGGCGAGCACCGACTTCGAGGTGCTGAAGACCTACCTCATGGTCACAGAGCCAGCCCGCCTCGACCTCGAGTTCGCCACGCCGATCCTCCTCGGACAGTGGGGCAAGCAGCTGCACTACGAGGTGTCGAGCGAGCGCGACCTCCTCGCCGGCATCGCGGGGCGCTACCTGCGGCTGCTCAAGGCCGGCAAGGCCAGCTGGCCGGAGCGCGACCGCGACCTGGTCAGCAAGGTGCGCGTCGCGCTGCGCACGCGCGGCACGGGGATCAAGCGGATCATCGACGATCTGAAGGGCAAGTACCCGAGCTTCACGCTGCTCCGCGCCCTCAAGGGCACCTTCCAGTCCGTGATCAGCGGGGGCTACGAGGTGCCCGGCCCCTTCACCCGCGAGGCCTGGAACGGCAAGGTGCAGGCGCGCCTCGCGGCGCAGCTGACGGGCGGCAGCCGGCTCGAGCCCTGGGTGCTCGGCGACTCCGGCAACCTCGCCGAGGCGGACCAGACCCGCGAGGAGTTCTTCGGGGCCTACGTCGAGAACTGGAAGAAGTTCCTCCAGAACCTCGAGGTGAAGCTGGGCGACAGCGGGCAGGAGCAGGAGCAGGCGCTGGAGAAGCTCACCGAGGGCAAGGGGCTGATCCCGATGCTGCTCGAGTCGATCACCGAGCAGACGACGCTCCCGCTGCTCGACCCGACCCAGAAGCGGATCGGCAAGGAGCTCCTGAAGACCACCAAGGTCGGGCAGGCGATGCAAAAGGCCGACCGGCTCGGCCTCACCGCGCTGACGCCGAAGAACCTCAACACCGTCGAGAAGACCTTCCTGCCGCTCCACGAGCTGGTGCGCGGCCAGCTGGGCCCCGACGGCAAGCCGATCGGCACCTCCGGCCTGCAGCAGTACCAGACCGCGCTCTCGCTGCTGCGCGACGAGTTCAAGAAGCTGCGCAACCCGAGGGGGCCGCAGGGCGCCTCGCCCGACGGCTACAGCCGGGCGCTCGAGGACGCGCAGCGGCTGACCCGCGGCATCCTCGCCACGCTCCCCGCCGAGCTTCGCCGCCTGGTGGGCCCGATCCTCGAGGCGCCGCTGATCGGCGCCGAGGTGGGCGGCAACTCGGCGGTGGCCGGCCAGAGCCTCGACGCCTTCACGAACGAGGTCTGCGTGCCGCTGCGCGACCGGCTGAACGGCTTCCCCTTCACCCGCAGCGCGGACGACGCCTCGGTGCAGGACGCCGCTTCCTTCCTCTCCACCAAGGGCAGCGTCTGGACCCACTTCGAGGGGAGCCTGCGCAGCCTCCTCGAGCGCAAGGGCGACGTCTTCAAGGTGGTGCCAGGCAAGAAGCTCTCCAGCCGCGTGGTCGGGTTCTACAACCAGGCCTGGCGCGTCACGCGGGCGATGATGCCGCAGGGCAGCGACACGGCGCAGCTGCGCTTCCAGGTGCGGCCGATGCAGGCGATCGTCGACCCGGCGAGCGGGCTCGGCGTGCCGGGTGAGGTCGCGCTGGAGATCGAGGGCAAGGAGTCCATCTACCACAACGGTCCGCCGGAGCAGTGGAGCTTCGAGTGGAGGGGCGAGGCGAAGCGCTCGCGGCTCCACGTCCGCGGCGTCGGGATCGACGAGCAGATCAGCTTCACCGGCGAGTGGGCGCCGCTGCGGCTGATCCAGCGCGCGACCCGGTCACAGCGTCGCGGCAGCTGGTACTCCGTCGAGTGGACGCTGAAGGGTGGCAAGGTGCGGGTCCCGATGGAGATCCGCCCCGAGCGCACGTTCAACATGCTCTTCACGTCGATGCGGCTCTCCTGCCGCTGAGGCCGGTGCTCGAACCACCTGAGGGACCGACGTCACCCATCGCGCCGGACGTCACGGGCCATCGGACCCATCGCTCACCGAGGAGCGACGTCGCGCCTGCCTCCAGACCCTCCGCCATCACCGCGTGGGGCCGCGTCGAGCCGCGGCTGCACCACCGCGGGGCTCACTCGATCGCAGGCGCGCAGCGAGAGCAGCAGCGCGCCGCCCGCCGCGCCCGCCACCGCCGCACCGATCAGCGCGCCAACCAGCCCTGACCTGCGCCGGGCCTCGGTCGGGCGGCCAGAGGCTCGCGGTCCGGGATCGGCGACCGTGGTCCCATCGGTGGACGGGTCGGTCGCCGGCTCGCTCCCCGCGCCGCCACTCCGAGCGCTCACCGTCGGCGCCCCTCTGTCATCGGTCACACGCCGGAGGAGGCCGCGGGCGGCGGCGAGCTCGGCCACCAGCGCCTCCGCGCACTGGTAGCGTGCGTGCGGGGCCTTGGCCAGGGCCCGGCGCACGATCTGATCGAGCTCCTCGGGGAGCTCCGGACAGAGGGAGCGCAGCCGCGGCGGCGCGTCCTCGGCCACGGCGCGCAGGACCTGCAGGTCGGACTCGCCGGTGAACGCCGCGCGGCCGGTGAGCGCCTCGAAGAGCACCGCCCCGAGCGCGAAGAGATCGGTGCGCCCGTCGACGGCGGCCCCGGCGGCCTGCTCGGGGGCCATGTAGCGCGGCGTGCCGACCGGCCGTCCCGCTGCCAGCCCGACGCCGGCGGCGACCCCGAGGTCGAGGAGCTTGACCTCCTCGCCGTCGGACAGCGAGCCGCGCGCGAGGAAGATGTTGCCCGGCTTGACGTCGCGGTGGACCAGCCCCTGCCGGCGCAGCGCGACGAGCGCCTCGCCGACCCGCGAGGCGACCTCGAGCGCCTGCTCCACGTCGAGCCTGCCGCGGGAGAGGCGCGCCGCGAGGTCCTCGCCCTCGAGGTACGGCATCACCAGGTAGGGGCGGCCATCGGCGGTGAGATCGAGGTCCAGCACCTCGACGAGGTTCGGGTGCTGCAGGCGGCTGGCGAGCTCGGCCTCCTCGCGAAAGCGGCGCCGGTGCGCCTCGTCGAGGAGCGCGGCCCGCAGCAGCTTGATCGCCACCCGGCGCGAGAGCCGCGTGTGCTCGGCCTCGTAGACCTCGCCCACGGCGCCGGCGCCGATCCGGCGCACGACCCGGTAGCTCTCGCCGAGCAGCTCGCCTGCTGCCAGTAGCGTGCTCACCTCGCACCTCCCTCGCGATCGCCCCCGGTGTTGTCACGCTCGGCGCCCGTGCACCACGGGCTCATCCCGGTGCTGCGGCTGCTCCAGACGGCGCAGTAGTTAGCACGGTAGCTCGGCCCCGCCGGCCCGGCGCCGAAGGCGAGGTCGGTCATGCGCAGGACGAGCCTGTCCTGGAGACCCGACCAGCAAGTCGCCGCGAGCTCGCGCGCCTCGGCTGCGGTCGGCGCGGCAGGCGCGACGCGCATCGCGGTCGCGACCGCCTCCAGCGTGTGGCGACAGTCGCAGGCCTGATCCGGCGCGAGGCGCGCGGCGGCCAGGAGCAGGGGGAGCGCCATGGCCGGCATCCGCTGCGCCGCGACCAGCTCGGCCAGGTCCAGGAGCAGCGAGACCCGGGCGCTGTCACCGCGGGCGAGGCCGCGCATGGACTCGTCGCAGTCGGTGATCCGGAAGGAGATCTCACAGGTCCCCAGCGGTAGCGGGCCGTGAGCGGCGGTGTAACGCTTGATCACCGCGGGGCACGGGCCCTCGCCCACGCTCGGTCTGAAGAAGCAGCGCGCCACTTCCGGCGGCAGGCCGGGCGGCGGCAAACAGCGCGCCGGGTTCCCGAACCGGGCCCTGCGGTAGCAGTCGCGCAGGACGAGGAGCCCTCGCGCCGCACGAGCCGAGAGGAGCGCGGGCGTGCGCAGCGCGGGGTAGCGCGCGAGGAGCGCGTCCGCGCTCCGCAGGCGCGTGAGCTGATCAGGGGTCCCTGCCGGCAGCTGCTGCCAGAGCTCCTGCGCCGCGCGCTCGAGGAGGTGCAGCCAGCGGCCGCCGCGCCGCTCGACGGGCACCCGCTCGAGGCGCTCCACGGCCTGGGGCCAGGCGCCGCGCGCCGCGAGCGCCGCGGCCTCGCGCAGCTCGCGACCCGGGCGCCAGAGGAGCACGGCCGCCAGCGCCGTCGTGAGGAGCGCCCCGACCAGCAGACCGAGCCAGAGGTGACGTGACCTCACCAGACCGCCTGCCGATGGCGCCACGCGTGGTGTGCGCGAGAGGGGGAGGGGGGCCGCTCCCGAGGATGAGGAGATGACCGGCGTCTGCGCGAGATAGCCCTCGGCAGGGCCGTCGAGCGGCGGCAGCCCCGCTGCGGCAGCGAGGTCCAGGGCCAGCGCCGTGGCGCAGAGGTAGCGCGCGCGCCGCTCCTTGGCCAGCGCCCTCGCCAGCACCGCCACCACCGCCTCGGGCACCTCGGGCGCCAGCTCCTCGAGCGGCCGGGGCTCCTCGCAGGCCACCCGGTGCAGCACCTCCAGCTCGCTGTCGCCGGAGAAGGCCGCCTCCCCGCCGAGCATCTCGTAGATCATCACGCCGAGCGCGAAGAGGTCCGCCCGCCCGTCCACCTCGACGTGCCCGAGCGCCTGCTCGGGCGCCATGTAGCGCGGGCTCCCGAGCAGCATCCCCTCCCGCGTCAGCCCGCCGCCGCCGCCTGCCAGCAACTTGGAGACGCCGAAGTCGAGCACCTTCACCGTCTCCTGCCCGTCGTCGCTGCGCGCGAGGAAGACGTTCCGCGGCTTGAGGTCGCGGTGCACCACCCCGCGCGCGTGCGTCGCCGCCAGCGCCGCGCCCACCTGCCGCACGATCCGCACCGCCTCGACGAGCGGCAGCCTCTTGCAGCGCTCCAGCCGCTGCCCCAGATCCTCGCCCTCGAGGAGCGGCATGACGAAGTACGGCGTGCCATCCTCGGTGACGTTGTAGTCGAGCACCTCGAGGATGTGCGGGTGTGCGAGCTGGCTCGCCAGCTCCGCCTCGCGCCGGAAGCGCGCGAGGTAGTGCTCGCCCCCCAGCCCGGTCTGCAGCGTCTTGATGGCGAAGCGCCGCGGCAGCCGCTCGTGCCGCGCCTCGTACACCTCCCCCATCCCGCCGCCGCCCAGCCGGCGCAGGACCCGGTAGCTGCCCGAGAGGAGCCGCCCCTCGAGGGTCATCGCGGCACCTGGTCGCAGACACCGACGTGAGTCCCCGCCTGGCTCCTCAGCACGGCGCAGTAGCTGGTCCGGAAGAAGTCGGCGAACGGCCCGGCGCCATACTGCTTCGAGGTGAGGAGGGTCTGCAGCTTGTGGCTGAGGCCGGTCCAGCAGACCGACGCGACCTCGCGCACCGCGGCGGTGTAGCCATCGAACGGGCGCCCGGCCGGGCCCTGCGACGGGACCAGGAAGCCCTCGGCGACGGCATCGAGGAGGCTGGGCGAGTCGCAGGCCTCGAGCGGCGAAGCGCGGACCGCGGTCCTCAGGTAGGGGATCGCGCGCGACGGCCGGTGGTACCGCGCCATCAGCTCCGCGAGGCCCAGCGCGACGGAGAGGTTCCCCGTGTCGCCGCCGAGCAGCTCGTCGCCGGCGACGTCGCAGTCGTGCATCGAGAACTCCACCGCGCACGTGTAGCGGAAGTCGCGCCCGTGCCGGCTCCGGTAGGCCATCAGCTGGTCGCGACACCCCACGCCGACGGGGACAGGCCCCCGCGAGAAGCGGCCGAAGCAGCTGACCAGCTCGGCGGGCAGGTCGGACGGGAAGCTGCAGCGCTGAGCGCTGCCCCGGTAGCGGGCCGTCCGGCAGCAGCCGCGGATGGCGGCCAGGCCACGAGCGGCGCGGATCGCGAGGAGCTCGCGCGTACGCAGCGCCGGGTAACGTCCGAGGAGCGCGTCCGCGCGCCGCAGCTGCGCGAGCTGCGCGGGGATCTCCGCGGGGAGCTGCTCCCAGAGACCCTGCGCCGCGCGCCCGAGGAGCTGCAGCCAGCGGCGCCCCCGCCGCTCGGGCGGCACCTGCTCGAGGCGCTCCACCGCCGCGGGCCAGGAGCCG
>JAKLHH010000428.1 GCA_022710245.1 Myxococcota bacterium | reverse complement strand
AGCTGGCCGGCGAGCGTCTCCAGGTCAGTGAGCGCGAGAGCGGGCAGCCCGAGGCGCGCCGCGGCCTCGACCAGCGTGGTCACCGAGGCGGTGCCGAGGCCGAGGGAGAGGTCGCTCTTCACGTGCAGGGGGACGAACACGCTCGCACCGCCGGCGGCCGCGCCGCGCCTGCGATCGTAGCAGAGCGCCGCCTTCGCCGCTCCGGCCATCCTCGCTGATCGCCGGGGTTGAGCGCACCCCGCCGAAGCGCGACACTGGAGCGAAGAGCATCACCTGAGGAGGCCGAGATGCGAGCCGCGCTCACCTGGGTCCTTGCCGTGCTGGTCGCGGGCTGCGCCGGCGAGTCGACCTTCACCGACACCTCGAGCCCTCGCCAGGACGGCGCCGTCCACGATCGCGGCCGCCCCTGGGAGGCCGCCGCGCAGGGCGAGGGCTTCATCTATACCGGGGAGCCGGCGGTCTACGCGCACACGGCGAACGAGCTCTTCAAGGTCGACCCGACCGCCCTGACAGTGGAGCTGATCGGTCCCTTCAAGTGGCCGGGCCTCTCCGACCAGATGACTGACATCGCCCTCGACAAGAAGGGCAAGATGGTCGGCATCTCCTACGACACCGTCTACTCGGTGGACCCGAAGACCGCGGTCTGCGCCAAGCTCGCCCCGCTCTCGGGGGGCGCGGACTTCAACGGGCTCTCCTTCATTGCCTCGGAGATCGGCGACACCACCGAGATCCTCGTCGCCGCCGGGATCAGCGGCGGGGTCTACGAGATCAACCCGGCGACCGGTCAGTCGAAGGCGCTCGGCAACTACGGCGGCCCGGGCTCGAGCGGCGACCTCGTCTCGGTCAAGGGGCTCGGCACCTTCGCCACCGTCACCAAGAGCTTCGCCGGCACCGACTGGCTGGCGAGGATCGACACCCTGACCGGCAAGGCGACGCTGATCGGGGACACCGGCTTCTCCAGCATCTGGGGGCTCGGCTTCTGGAAGAACAAGTTCTACGGGTTCACCGACAGCAAGGAGTTCGTCACCGTCGACGTGAAGACCGGCAAGGGCACGCTGGTCAGCAAGGGCGGCGAGGCCTGGTGGGGCGCGGGGGTGACCACCGCGGCGCCGGTGATCGACTGAGCCCGATGCAGGTGGTCGCGAGCGGCCTCTGCGCGCTCCTCCTCGCCGGCGGATGCGATCGCCTGCTCCTCTTCCGTCCCGGGAGCGCCAGGGTGGGCGACGCCGTCCGCCGGGACACCGCGCTCGACCGCGACGGCCCGCCCCGGGACCGGGACCGCGACACGGTCCGCGATGACGGCGGGCTGAGCGACCGTGGGTTGACCGACCGGAGCGGCGACGTGCTCGCGCCCGACCCGCCGATCTACGCGAGCACCTCCAGCGCCCTGCACCGCCTCGAGCTGGCGACGTCCTCGACGGTCCTCATCGGCACCTTCTCGTGCACCAACCAGATGACCGACATCGCCGTCGACCAGCAGGGCAAGATGATGGGGATCTCGCAGACCGCGATCCACACCATCGATCCGCAGACCGCCGCCTGCCAGATGCTCGGTCCGCTCCCCGACAGCTCGTTCAACTCTCTCTCCTTCGCCTTCGCGGACAGCGACCCCACCGTCGAGCTCCTGCTGGCAGCGACCAACGCGGGCGACTTCTACAAGGTGGACCGGACCGCGGGCATCTTGCAGCTGATCAGCAACAAGGGCGTGCTCTTCAGCGGCGACCTGGTCTCCATCAAGGGGGTGGGCACCTTCGCCACCGTGACGGGCGCCAGCGACGCGCTGGCGAGGATCAACACCGACACCGGCGCGGCGACGAAGATCGGCGAGACCGGCTTCTCCAAGGTCTGGGCCTCGCCTACCTGCGGGGCACGTTCTACGGCTTCACGGGCGACAACCAGATCCTCGCCATCGATCCCAAGACCGGCAAGGGCACGGGGCTGAGCACGGGCAGCGAGGCCTTCTGGGGGGCGGCCGTGACCACCGCCGCACCGCCGTGAGGACCAGCGAGGGAAACGATCGCGAGCCAGCCAACACTCTGCCGCGGTGCGAGGTTTTTTTCTTCGACCTTTCGTGAGATCGTGGGTTGATCTCGCGTCCCTCATCGCTCATCTATGAAATATGGCTCTCACACGTCTCGGCCGCGGAATCCTCGATTGGCGCTGGCGTCGCCCGTCCCGGTCTCGCGCGCTGGACGTGCCGCCCGCCTAGCCGACAACGCCAGCCACGAGAGACCAGGACGGGATGAGCGAGCGGGGAGCCGCGCGCCCCGGCGGAGTCGCGCGTCCCCTGCAGCGCCAAGCGGCGCCCTCAACCTGTGACCCGTCGGCGAGAGAAGGAGAGCCAGATGCGCTCCACGATCATCACCCCCAGCTTCACCCCCTCGGGCATCCCGACCAGCTTCTACAACCTCTTCGCGGACGCCGGGATCGTCGGCGCGCCGCCCCTCGACCCGGAGACCCGGGCGCCGATCGCGCCCGAGAAGCTGGCCACGCTCTTCGCGCGCGGCCTCCTCGAGCAGGAGATGAGCAGCGAGGCCCACATCCCCATCCCGGAGCCGCTCCTCGAGGCCTACGCGGCGTTCCGCCCGACGCCGCTGCGCCGCGCGCTCTCCTTCGAGCGCGCCCTCGGCACCCGCTCGCGCATCCTCTACAAGTACGAGGGCGCCTCGCCGGTCGGCTCGCACAAGCTCAACACGGCGCTCCCGCAGGCCTACTACAACAGCCTGGAGGGCGTTCGCCGGCTCGCCACCGAGACCGGGGCCGGCCAGTGGGGCACGGCGCTCGCCTACGCCTGCCGGCGCTTCGAGATCGCCTGCACCATCTACATGGTGCGCATCTCCTTCGAGCAGAAGCCGACCCGGCGCACGATGATGGAGATCTTCGGCGCCGAGGTCTGTGCCTCGCCCTCGACGAAGACCGAGTTCGGCCGCCGGGTGCGCGCCGAGCAGCCGGACCACCCGGGCTCGCTCGGGGTGGCGATCTCCGAGGCGGTCGAGCACGCGGTCAGCCACCCGGGGACCAAGTACGCGCTCGGCTCGGTGCTCAACCACGTGCTGCTGCACCAGACGGTGATCGGCCAGGAGGCGCTCAGGCAGCTCGACGAGCTGGGCCTCTTCCCCGACGCGGTGGTCGCCTGCCACGGCGGCGGCTCGAACTTCGGCGGCCTCGCCTTCCCCTTCGTCCGCCACAAGCTCGACGGGCGCGCGCTGCAGATCGTCGCGGCCGAGCCCGCGAGCTGCCCGACGCTGACGCGCGGCCGCTTCGAGTACGACTACGGCGACACCGCGCACCTGACCCCGCTGGTGAAGATGTACACGCTCGGGGCGGACTTCGTCCCCGACCCGATCCACGCCGGCGGGCTCCGCTACCACGGCGCGGCGCCCCAGGTGAGCGAGCTCGTCTCGCGGGGGCTGGTGGAGGCGCGCGCCTACCCGCAGGAGGAGACCTTCGCGGCGGCGCGGACCTTCGCCGGGGCCGAGGGGCTGATCCCGGCGCCCGAGTCGGCGCACGCCATCGCCGCGGCGATGGAGCTGGCGCGGGCCGCTGACGCCGAGGGGCGGGAGCGGACCATCCTCTTCAACCTCTCGGGGCACGGGCTCCTCGATCTGGCGGCTTACAACGGGCACTAAACCCACGATAGAGGGCCACTGCGTGGAGACCATCGTCTCAAGGAGACCCTGGTCGCCGGGATCACCATCGCGGTGACCCAGTAGGCTGCGGACCACCCACCGGGCGCCGTCTCGAGAACGCGCTGCAGGAGACCTTCGTCCGCGCCTTCGGCAACCAGGCGCGCCTGGCCTATGACGGCCTCACCCCCTACCGCGCCTACCGCCAGCCCCTCGTGCTTGACCGGGTCACGTCGGTCTCGCGCCTTGACGGCCGGGAGCCACTCGGCCAGCATGCTCCCGGCTCGAGGTCCTGCTGCGACCCTGACCTCCCTCGCGGCACCAGGAGAGGGAGCACACCCAACCCGAGCTCTCGCACGAGGTCCCCATGCTCCGCTCCGCAACGTACGCCGCTCTCCGCTCCGCAACGAACGCCGCTCTCCTCGCGCTGACCCTCGCCGGCTGCGCTCACGCGCCGCCGCCCGCGCGGCCCGCCGCGCCGCCGCCGGTGGCGCCGGCCGCGCCGCCGGCCCCGGCCCGCGCGGCCTTCCTCGCCCACGTGCCCGCGAGCGCGCGAGCGGTCTTCCACCTCGGACCCGGGATGCTCTCGTGGCCGCTCGAGTACCTGCGCGCACGCCCCGAGCTGAGGAGCGAGCTCGCGCGTTACCTGGTGCAGCGCCTCGGCCTCGACCTGACCCAGGTCCGCGGTGCGGTCGGCTACGCGATCGGCCTCGGTGAGCCGCCCGAGGCGGCGGTCCTGGTCCTCCTCGCCACGCCTGGCAACCTCGCGCTCCCCAGCGCGGGCTCGCACCGCGGCGTGGCGCTCACGGCGCTCGAGGGCAAGCTGGTCGTCGCGCGGGTGCCGGCCGGGCTCCTCCTCGGCACGCCCGGCGCCGTCCGCGCCGGGATCGACCGCGCGCAGGGCGCCGCGCCCGCGCTGGCGCCCGACGCGCCCTGCTTCGCGGCCTCCGATCCGGCGAAGGCCGACCTGCTCGTCGCGCTCGAGCTCGCCGCCCTGCGCGACCCCGGGCTGCTGCGGATGGTCGAGCAGTTCTCGCTCCGCGCGGGCGCCTTCGCGCTGGAGGGCGACCGCGTGCTGGTGCGCATCGCTGGCCGCGGCGACAAGCTCCAGGCCATCCGGCAGATCATGGCGCAGGCGCTGGTCGCGGGGCTGGCGCAGACGGAGCAGGAGAAGAAGACCGCGCTCGCCGACGGCAGAGCCGAGAAGGTGGTGCCCGCGCTGATCGCCCACCACGAGCTGCAGCGGGTCTTCGCCGAGCTCGAGCCGCGGGTCAGCGGCGACCTCCTCGTCAGCGAGTACCGGCTGCCCCGGCTCGAGGGCAAGCTGGGCGCCGCGGCGGCCATCGGCGTCCTGGCAGCCGTCGCCATCCCGGCCTTCGTCAAGTACACGCGGCGGAGCAACACGGTCGAGGCGCGCGAGGGCGTCGAGGCGCTCGTCCGCGGCCTGCGCGCGCACCTCGAGGCGCACCCCGCGCGCGGCAAGGCCTTCCGCTTCCCAGCCTCGACCAACTGGGCGCCCGCGAAGGGCTGCTGCGCGCAGGGAGGCCAGTGCGTGCCCGCCCCCGCCGACTTCGACGCGCCGACCTGGCGCGCGCTCGGCTTTCAGCCCGGCCAGCGCCACCGCTACGAGTACCGCTTCACCTCGAGCGGCAAGGGCGCCGCGGCGCGCTTCGTCATCGAGGCGCGCGGGGACCTCGACTGCGACGGCAAGCACTCGAGCTTCCGCGTCGAGGGCGGCCAGGGCGGCAAGGGCGGGCTCGAGGTCAAGCCGCTCGAGGTGACGGACGAGCTCGAGTAGCCGGTGCGAGCGCTAGGGCTTGCCGTTGTCCGGGCGGCAGCGCGCGCCGGGCGGGTAGTCCGGATGGAAGTGGTGCTTCAGCGGCCGCGTGACGCACTGGACGCAGTGCTGGCGCATGGGCGTCGGGAGCTTCTGACACTGCGCGACGGTGCGGGACTCGTGGCCGGTCGGGTGCGCGCTGACGAGCGGCGCGCCGAGGAGGAGCGCTGCCGCCAGGGAGCCTGGGAGCATTCTCTTCATGAGGGCCTCCGCGTGGTGAGTGGTCATCACGGTGGACGGACGGCGGGGTGGGTCTATTCACGAAGGAGGGGGAGCGCTCCTCCCGCGTCCAGACCGGCGCGCCAGGCCGGCGCGTCAGCTCAGCGCGACGGGAGCTGCCCCGGCACCTGCACGAGGAGCGGCTTCGCCTCGGGGCTGAGCCAGCGGAGGACCAGGAGCAGATCGCTCTGCGCCAGCGTCGTGCAGCCGACCGACGCCGTCCGCCCGTCGCCGTCGTGGAGGAAGATCGCGCTCCCCGCGCTGGCGCGCACCGGCGCGGCGTTGTGCAGCACCACCACCCCGAGCCGGTAGCGCGCGAGCTCCTCGGCCGAGCGCCAGGCCGCTCGACCCGAGGCGGGCAGGCGCTGCCAGGTGTTGTAGTGGGGCGAGCGCGGATCGTCGACGAAGCGGTCGCGTGCGTCGACGGCGCGGTACGGCCAGCGCCCCGCAGGGGGCGCGACCGCCTCGCCGCGCCCGAACGCGGTGCCGAGCGCGAAGATCCCCGCGGGCGAGCGCCGATCTCCCTCGTGCTTGGCCGGCCCGCTCGCCAGCGCGCGGTCGTCGTGCAGGCCACGCCCGCGCGCGAGGCCCCGGCGGCCGAGGCGCACGGCGAGCGGCTTGCCCACCGTCCGCCAGCGTCCGCCCTCGAGGGCCAGGCGGCGGAGCTCACCCTGGCTCGCCCCCCAGCCCTCGGCGGTGACGAGCAGGAGCTGGCGGTGACCCGCCGGCAGCGCGAGCCGGAAGCGGCCGAGGAGCGCGAGCAGAGCGTCGTGCCCGTCGGCCTCGGTCGAGGTCGGAGCCAGCACGAGGAGGAGCAGGAGCAGGACACGCAGGGCCACGCGGCGATCTTAGAGGCGCCGGGCCCTCCTCGCCAGTTCGCGGCTAGTACCTCGCCACAGTGGTTTTGATCGGTTGGCTATCGCAGAAGGGGCAGTTGCCACGCAGCCTGGGCCGCGGCTTCGCCGCGCGCCTCGCCCCCTCAAGCGAGCCGCTCATCTTCTTGTTCGGGGCGAGGTCGACGTGACTCGCGA
>JAKLHH010000427.1 GCA_022710245.1 Myxococcota bacterium | reverse complement strand
CTTCTTCTCGGTGCCCTTCAGGTAGCTGCGGTTGGTGGCCACGTTCATGGTGCAGACCGCCTTGCCCTCCGAGGTGTAGCGGAGCTCGGGGTCAGCGCCGAGGTGGCCGATCAGGATCACCTTGTTCAAGCTGGGCATCGTCCTCTCCTTCCGTTGGCCTTCCGTTTCGCGTCTCCGCCGCGGGAGGAGAGCAAGGGGCGGACCAGCGACGGTCCGGGGCAAAGGGGCGCGAGATCACGATGGGCAGCCCGTGCCCGGCGGGGCTCCCGTCCGGCCCGCCGGTCCGGCACGTCCGGTGTGCCGGCCAGCGGGTGTGATCCACGGTGATCGGTGAGCGGGGTCCCCACACCCGCGGGCCAGCGCGAGCCAGGTGCGAAAGTTGCCCCCGGCTGCCGGCGGGGCAAAGATCAAGCTCCCGGGGCGGTGGGTCGGCGAAGGGGCGGAAGCCCGGGAGGGGAGCTTCATGAGCGGACGCGTGCTAGCAAGGATCAGCGACCGTCGTCGGCGGCGAGATCGGCGAGAGGGGCGCAGACTGGCCCTGCTCGCCTCGCTGCAGGTCTTCGAGCGGGAGGAGCGCGCCGTGCTCGGCACCCTCGAGCGACGAGCGGCGCTGCGCCGGCAGCAGGACGTGAGCGCACGCCTGGCGCGGCTCGAGGAGCGGGTCGCGGGCTGAGGCCTCGCGGGCCCGAGCCCGTGGGAGCCCGCTCCGCGCCAGGCAGCGGCCGCCCGTGGCCCCCCGGCGGCCCGCCGGGCCCGCCGGGGCCCGCCGGGCGTCGCTCTGTTCCGCGCGCCCCACGTGTGCTATCAACGCTGCAACCCGGCTCGCCGCCTGGCGGCGCGGGCCGGCTCGCTCCGAGGAGGCCACGAATGATCCGCACCACGGCGAGGTTGGTGGGCCTGGCGGCCCTGCTCTTGGCGCTCCCCGCCTGCCCGGACGCGTCGAAGGACAAGCTCTACTTCAAGGACGTCACCCCGCCGCTCGGCGCCGGCAAGGTGACCATCGTCTCCGACGACAACGCCAACCTCGAGAGCGGCGGTGAGACGACCATCATCGCCACCGTCGAGCCGGGCATCGACCGCGACGAGCTCGATCGCCTGATGACCTCCTTCCTGCGCCAGGCGCGGGAGCGGCGCGGCTTCAAGAAGGGGGACAAGGCGGTGAAGATCGATCTCCGCTTCTATGTCGACGAGGCGAAGGCCAAGGCGGGGGGCGCCGACTGGCTGGCGCAGGTGCTGGTGAGCCCGGGGGCGAACGAGCCGACGCAGACCAACCGGCAGAAGGCCCCGCTGCTGAAGTGGGCCAAGAAGGCGCTCGGCCCACAGCCCGAGTACAGCGGCAAGTTGCAGCCGCAGATCCTCGCCGACCCCGCGGCGCTCTCCATCGAGCTGACCATCCCCTTCGTCTCCGACGACGGCAGCGGCAACTACGTGGAGAAGCTCTCCTCGGTGAAGGCGATCACCGAGTTCGTCAGCTACACGCGCACCCTCTTCGACAAGCTCGGCGAGCTGAAGAAGCTGACCTTCATCGGCAAGCACAACGACGAGACGGTGATGAAGATCTGGCTCACCCGCGAGCAGTACAACGAGCTCGACCTGCGCAACGTCGAGGAGAGCCTGGGCGCCTTCCAGGGGCAGTTCATCGAGCCGATCATGAGCAAGCAGATCTCCGAGAAGGCGGTGGAGGCGAAGGTCATCGCGCAGCGGAAGAAGGTCTACAAGGAGACCCTCAACCGGCTGCCGCAGGCGCAGGTCCAGCTCGCCAAGTCGCTGATGAAGTAGGCGCCCATCTTTGCGCGGCGCCCACGCCGCGCTTGACTCGGGCCCCGACCCAGCGAATTCTTTTCACCGATGAACGGAGACCCGGGAGGCCAGCCGCCCGGCGAGCAGCCGCCGCGCGAGGCGGAGCGGCCAGGTGCGGAGCCGCGCGAGGAGTCGCGCGAGCCGGAGTCGCGAGCAGCCGAGGCGCCCGGCGAGAAGGCCTCGGCGACGGCCCAGAGCCGATCGCTCGCCGAGGTGCACGGCAGCGTGGCGGTGCCGCGCCACCCCTCCTTCTGGCGCCGGCTGCTCGCCTTCTCGGGGCCGGGCTTCCTCGTCAGCGTCGGCTATATGGACCCCGGCAACTGGGCGACGGACATCGCCGCCGGCTCCCGGCTCGGCAGCGGCCTGCTCTGGGTCCTCTTGATGTCCAACGTGATGGCGATCCTGCTGCAGACGCTCTCGGCGCGCCTCGGCATCGTCACCGGCATGGACCTCGCGCAGGCGTGCCGCGCCATGTTCGGGCCGCGGGTCGCGCGCGTCCTCTGGCTGCTCGCCGAGCTGGCGATCGCCTCCACCGACCTCGCCGAGGTGGTGGGCGCGGCGATCGGGCTGCAGCTCCTCTTCAAGATCCCGCTCTCGGTGGGGGTCGTCATCACCACGCTCGACACCTTCATGCTGCTCTTCCTGCAAGGCCGGGGGATGCGCCGCATGGAGGCGTTCATCGTCGTCCTCGTCACCACCATCGGCGGCTGCCTGGGCGTCGAGGTGCTCCTCTCGCGCCCGGACTGGGGCAACATCGCCAGCGGGCTGGTCCCCTCGCTCGCCGGCGAGGGCGCGCTCTACCTGGCGATCGGCATCCTCGGCGCCACCGTGATGCCGCACAACCTCTACCTGCACTCGGCGCTGGTCCAGTCGCGCGCCATCACCCAGACGCCCGCCGGCATCCGCGCCGGGCTCCGCTTCAACGTGATCGACTCGGTGGTGGCGCTCAACGGCGCCTTCTTCGTCAACGCGTCGCTGCTGGTGATGGCCGCCTCGACCTTCCACCGCTCGGGGCACCACGGGGTCGGCGAGATCCAGGAGGCGCACCGCCTGCTCGAGCCGATCCTCGGCACCGCGCTGGCGCCGATCGTCTTCGCGGTGGCGCTGATCGCCTCGGGGCAGTCCTCGACGATCACCGGGACGCTGGCCGGCCAGATCGTGATGGAGGGCTTCGTCCGCCTGCGCCTGCGGCCCATCGTGCGGAGGCTGGCGACCCGGGCGGTGGCGCTGGTGCCCGCGCTGGTCGTCATCCTGGTCGCGGGGGAGAAGGCGACCGGCGAGCTCCTCGTGCTCTCGCAGGTCGTCCTCTCCCTGCAGCTCTCCTTCGCGGTGATCCCGCTCATCCACCTCACCTCCGACCGGCGCTGGATGGGGCCGCACGCGGCGCCCCCCTGGATCCAGGTCTGCGGCTGGCTGATCGCGATCACCATCGCCGCGCTCAACATCAAGCTCGCGGTGGAGACCGTGGGCTCCTGGGCCGGCAGCGCGGCGGGCGCGCGCGCCTGGCTGGTCTGGGCCGCGGCGCTGCCGGCGGGCTTCGGCCTCGCCGCGCTCCTCGGCTGGGTGACGGTGGTCCCCATCTGGCAGCGCTGGCGCGGCGCGCCGACGCCGGTGGAGCTCAGCGTCCACGGCCCCAGCCTGGTGCCGGAGGTGATCCCCGCGCAGGTGCCGCGGCGCCTCGCCGCGGCGGTGGACTTCTCGGCCGCCGACGCGGGCGTCCTCTCGCACGCGCTCAGCCTCGCCCGCGCGGCCGGACGGGGAGCCAGCGTGCTGCTCCTCCACGTGGTCGAGTCGGGCGGCGCGCGAGTCCTCGGCGCGGAGCTGCAGGACGTGGAGGCGCGCGGCGACCACGAGCACCTCGAGCTCTACGTCGGCGAGCTGATCGAGCTCGGCGTCGACGCCTCCTCGGCGCTCGGCTTCGGCGATCCGGCGGAGCAGATCGCGCGGCTGGTCGCCGAGCACTCCCCCGACCTGGTGATCGTCGGTGGCCACGGACACGGCCTGGTCGGCGACCTGGTGCACGGGACCACCGTGGAGAGGCTGCGCCACCGGCTCGGCGTGCCGCTGCTCGTGGTCCCCGCGCCGCCGGCGACCGCGAAGGCCTGAGCCTCCTCACCCACGCCCGCCTCGAGGCGGGAGGCGCTGCGCCGCTCCGTAACGCCCTCGACCACGCCCACCTCGAGGCGCGCGCGCTGCGCCGGTCCGTAACGCCTTCGTAACAAGCCGGTCGTGGCGCTTGTACGGGGGCGAGCCGCGTGGTTCGCTCGTACCATGCCCATGATCAAGACGAAGCGCAGGTCGCTGGCGATCCTCCCTCGCTGTCTCAGCGTCACCGTCACCCTCTGCCTCGGCCTCGGGCTCCTCTGCGGCGCCGCGCGCGCGGGCGGCAAGGGCGGGCCCCGCGGGGCCGTCGCTGAACCGTTCGACCCCCGCGACGTCCCCGAGGCGCTGCGCCCGTGGGTGCGCTGGGTGCTCCACGAGAAGGAGGCGGCGAGCTGCCCGCTGGTCGCCGGCGAGGAGGAGGGCTCGCGCTGCCGCTGGCCGACGCGGCTCGAGCTCAAGCTCGACGAGCAGGGCGGGCGCTTCACGCTGGAGGCGCACCTCGACGCGCGCGGCTGGCTGCCGCTGCCCGGCGACCTCACGCGCTGGCCGCAGGAGGTCAGCCTCGGGCGCGGCAAGGCGGCGGTGATCGCGCGCGAGGACGTGCCGCAGGTGCTCCTCGCCGCGGGCGATCACAAGCTGAGCGGGCGCTTCCTCTGGGACGCGCTCCCCGAGTCGCTGCGCATCCCGCCGGAGACCGGGCTCCTCGACCTGACGGTCAAGGGCCAGCCCACCCCGCGGCCGAACCGGCAGCCCGACGGCGTCGTCTTCCTGCAGAAGGAGGCGAAGGCCAGCGAGGGCGAGCGGCTCGAGATCGTCGTGCACCGCAAGGTCAGCGACGAGGCGCCGCTCCTCCTCACCACCCGCGTGGTCCTCAACATCGCCGGCAAGAAGCGCGAGGTGCTGCTCGGCCGGGCGCTCCCGCCGGGGTTCGTGCCGACGCAGCTGGAGAGCCCGCTGCCGGCCCGCGTCGAGCCCGACTCGCGGCTGCGCGTGCAGGTGCGGCCAGGCAACTGGACCATCACCCTCACCGCGCGCAGCACGGGGCCGGTCAAGGAGCTGCGCCGCCCGCAGCCCGGCGGCCCCTGGCGCGCCGGCGACGAGGTCTGGGTCTTCGAGGCGCAGCCGGCGCTGCGGCTCGTCTCCGTCGAGGGCCCGAGCGCCATCGACCCGCAGCAGACCTCGCTCCCGGACGACTGGAAGAAGCTCCCGGCCTACCCGATGAAGCCCGGCGACGTGATGCGCCTCGTCGAGAAGCGCCGCGGCGACGCCGAGCCCACCCCCGACCGCCTCACCCTCGCGCGCACGCTCTGGCTCGACTTCGACGGCGGCGGCTACACGGTGAGCGACGTGATCAGCGGCGCCCTGCAGCGCGCGAGCCGCCTGGAGCTGGCGCCGCCGGGCAAGCTCGGGCGCGTCAGCCTCGGCGGTCGCGACCAGTTCATCACCCACCTCGGCGACGGCGCGCGGATGGGGATCGAGCTGCGTCCGGGGGCGCTCGGCGCGCTCGCGGAGAGCCGGCTCGAGCTCTCGCCCGGGCAGCTGCCGGCGGTCGGCTGGGACCGCGACTTCCACCAGGTCTCGGCGACGCTCAACCTGCCGCCCGGCTGGCGGCTGCTCCACGCGGCGGGCGTCGACGAGGTGCGCGGGACCTGGGTGCGCCACTGGACGCTCCTCGAGATCTTCCTCGCGCTGGTCCTCGCCCTCGCGGTGGGGCGCCTCTTCGGCGTCGGCTGGGGGGTCCTCGCGCTGGCGAGCTTCGCGCTCAGCTTCCCCGAGTCGGGCGCGCCGCGCTGGATCTGGGTCATGGTCCTCGCGCTGGAGGCGATCGTGCGCGCGCTCCACGAGGGCAAGCTGCGCAAGGTGCTCGCGGTGGGGCGCCACTCCTTCGCGGTGCTGCTGGTGCTCTTCGCGCTCCCCTTCCTCGTCGGCACGGTCCGCGTCGGCATCTACCCGGCGCTCGACGATCCCGGCGAGGAGTACGAGCGGCCCTGGTGGATGTTCGTCCTCGGCGGTATGGCCAAGCCCGAGGCGCAGGTGGCCGGCGTCGCCGACGGCAGCATCAACCTCCCGGCGGCGGCGAACCAGGCGCTCGGCCACGTGGCCGGCAACCAGGTCGGCGACGTGAGCGGGGTCGGCGGCCTCGGCCTGCAGAAGCAGGCCAACGAGAAGGACCGGGAGGACGGCAAGCGGATCGTCGCCAAGGTGCCCGCGCCCGACAAGGCGCAGCTCTGGCGCAGCAACAGCAGGCTCGGCTCCCTCGGCAACCAGTTCAACGTCGAGGAGTACGACCCGAAGGCGATGGTGCAGACAGGGCCGGGCCGGCCGGCCTGGTCCTGGCGGCGCTTCGACCTCTCCTGGAGCGGCCCGGTGCAGCGCGGGCAGGAGCTGCGGCTCTACCTCGCCTCGCCGACGGTGAACCTGCTCCTCGGGCTGGCGCGGGCCGCGCTGCTGCTCATCCTCCTGCTCCGCGTCCTGCCCTGGCGGCTGCGCGGCGGCGGCGCGGGGGCCGGCCGCGGGGTCGGAGGCGCGGCGCGGGCGGCGGGCGCGGCGGCGCTCCTCGTCGCGCTCATGCCGGGCGCGGCGCGCGCCGAGCTCCCGGGCAAGGACCTCCTCGCGGAGCTGCAGGCGCGGCTGACGGCGCCGCCCGAGTGCGCGCCGAGCTGCGCCACCATCTCGCGCATGCTCCTCGAGGTGGAGGGCGGCTCGCTGCGCGCCCGCCTGGAGGTGGCGGCGGCCGCGGCGATCGCGGTGCCGCTCCCGGGCAGCGCCGCGCAGTGGCTGCCGCAGCGCGTGCTCGTCGACGGCAAGCCCGC
>JAKLHH010000426.1 GCA_022710245.1 Myxococcota bacterium | reverse complement strand
CTCGCCTTCCTCGCCGTCAGCGCGGTGGCCGCGGTGGCGCTGGTCCTGAGCGTGGTGAAGCTGGTCACCCGGCCGGAGCCGATGCTCAGCATCCGCTCCGAGGTCCCCGCCAGCGCGCGACTCGACGACGGTCAGCGCCAGCCGCTGCCCCTCGAGGTGGCGGTCCGCCCGGGCCTGCACCGCGTGGTCTTCGAGCTCGGCGCCGGAGCGCGGTTCACGCGCGAGGTGCTGGTCGGTCCACGGCAGCGCGTGGTGCTCCAGGTTCGGGGGCGCTAGCGATGCGCGACCTGCGGGATCAGGACCCTCGCGCTGGTTTCCGGGCCGCGCTGATCGCGGGGGACCTGAGGCGCATGCGCGAGTGCGCGCGGGCCCTCGCCGAGGACCGAGTGGACCTGCTGCTGGGCTACGACACCCTGATCGAGGGGATCCAGCAGATCACCCGGTTCGACGACTGGGAGACCGCGAACAGCCTCTTCCTCCGGCTCCACAAGGCCCAGACCGTGCGTCCGGAGATCCGCTGGGGGCTCTGGCTGTGGCAGGCGCTCGCGCACCTCGAGCGCGGTCAGCTCGACGTGGCCAAGACCGCGGCCGACACCGCGCTCACCATCGTCCAGCGGCTGGACCCGGCCAGCCACGGTCACACTCTGGCCATCCGGGCCGCGGTGGGAGTGCTCGAGGGCGACCTCGCCTCCGGCAGGAGCCGGCTGGTGGAGGCGGCGCGGCTCTGCGCGCGTGACCGCGCCGCCGCCGCTCGGCTCTGGCTCTTCTGGGGACAGGTGATGCACGCGGCAGGGCGCGAGCAGGAGGCGCTCCGCGCCCTCAGCCAGGGAGCGGAGACGCTGCGGGAGGCGTGGGCGAGCGTGCCCCTCGCGCGCCAGGCCCTGGTCGCCCGTCGTGTCGATGACGCGGCCGAGCTGCTGGTCCCGCTGGTCCAGCTGCAGGATGGCGACGACGAGGCGGGCTGCCTGGTGGGGATCGTGGAGGACCTGCGCCAGGGCCGGGTCGCCGTCGAGGTGGTCTCCGAGTACCTCTGGCTCACCAGTCAACTCCTCGACGACCGCTCCGCGCAGCTGGTGGAGACCCTCCTCGACCAGGAGGCGCGATCCTACCCCCCGCTGCGTCAGCTCTTCGTCTGGGACCTCGTCCGGGGCGGCCAGTTCGCGCTGGCGGGACACCAGCTCGAGCTGCTCCTGCAAGAGCGCAGCACCCCCACGACTGCGATGACCGCGCGGCGGACGCGCGTCCGCGTCGACGAGCTCCAGAACAACTGGTGCCTCGGCGTCCTCGAGGTCGCCGTGGTGGCGACGCTGCAGATCTTCGGCAGCACCGTCCCGGCGGAGGAGGACTCCGGCACGGAGCTCTTCTGGATCCGGCGCGTGATGGCGAGCGGGGACCTCTCACGGGCCGCCCGCGAGCTAGACTGCCTGGAGGGGAGTCCGGTGCGGCACCAGCGCGAGCTCCTCGACGCGATCGTCTCCGGCCAGGTCCCGCTCCAGATCGCGAAGGAGTACCTCTGGCTTCAGGAGCGCCCGATCACCGAGGAGCTGCTGGTGCAGCTCCGCTCCTTCGCCGAGGAGAACCGCGCCCTGCCAGCGCTGCTGCTCGCGATGGCGCGCGACCTGCTGGCCGACGGCTTCGAGGAGCCGGCCCGCGAGCTGCTCGAGCAGATCGACGGCGCGACCGCGAGCGCCTCGGTCCTCGCTGGTCGTCGCGACGCCATGGCGCGGCTCGGGCCGGTGCGCGCGCCGGCCCCGGCGGAGGCGTCCCCCCTGGAGCTCGGGGACTTCGTCAACCAGCGCCTGATCTGGCCGTCGGTCCTGGATCAGCGCAGCCTGCTCTTCTCCGGCGAGCGCCAGGATCTGCCCGACGCGATGCTGGAGGTGGCGACCGCTCTGCGGCTGCGTCCCGGTGAGAGCCCGCACCGCCAGGGCGAACGCGGTGAGCTGCTCTACGTCGTCGAGGAGGGAGCGCTCCACGCGGCGCGCGTACGCGGCCAGGCCGATGACCTGGGCGTCGTCGAGGCCGGCGGCTTTCTGGGTGAGCTCGGCACCCTCTACGGCCTGCCCAACACGGCCACGCTGACCGCCGTGAGCGAGACGCGGATCTCGGTGATCAAGCGCGAGGTCCTGCGGACCGCCGCGGCGCAGAGCGGGACGGCCGGGTTGCTGATCCGCGCCCTCCGCGAGATGCACCGGCGCTCGGCCCTCGGGCTGTGCCCGATCTGCGCAGAGCCCGACCTCGAGTTCCTCTGCGAGCTGGCCCAGACCGAGGGTCGCTGCCGCATCTTCCAGCGCGGGGAGCGGGTGAGCCTCGCCGCCGGACTGCCAGTCGGCGTCCTCCTCACCGGGATCGGACGAGTGGTCACCACCGCGCAGGGGATCACCCTGGGGTACCTGGCACCCAGCGACCTCGTCATCGACCTCGCCGGGAAGGCGGTGCAGGTGCGCGCCGAGCGGATGCTGAGCCTGGCGATGCTCACGGTGGAGGACATCGAGCACCTCTCGCGCGAGGGCCAGCTCGCGCTGGGCTTTCACCTCAACCGGTGCCGTGACGCGCTTCGCGCCGCCGAGGTGATGCCCGACGCCGCGCTCGGCGCCGAGCTCGCCGCGCTGCCGCTCGGCCTCCGGGAAGCCTGAGGGTCGGCAAGAAGTCAGCGCCCGCGTCGTAAGACCCTCGCACACACCCGCGAGGTGCGCTGATGAAGCGAGCGCTCTTCTTGATCACGGCTCTCGGGCTCGGCGGCTGCGGCCAGTCGGGCTCCCCACCGCAGACCTGCACCGACACCTGCGCGGCCCCCCCGGCTGCCGAGTGCGTGGACGGGAGCACGCTGCGAGTCTATGCAGCGGAGGGCGCCTGCGAGGAGGGCACCTGCCGCTACCCGTACAATGACACCGCCTGCCCGGACGGCTGCGAGCAGGGCGCCTGCAAGGGCGGACCCTGCCTCGGGGTCTCCTGCAGCAAGCCGCCGCCTGCGATCTGTCAGGACGCGACCACGCTCCTCACCCACGATCCGCAGGGGACCTGCGATCAGGGCCAGTGCCGCTACGCGGAGAAGAAGGTCACCTGCCCGCAGGGCTGCGAGCAGGGCGCCTGCAAGGGCGACCCCTGCGCCGGCAAGACCTGCGCGACCCCGCCCGCCTCGACCTGCATCGACAGCGCGCAGCTCCGCACCTTCGAGCCGCAGGGCACCTGCTCCGCCGGGAGCTGCTCGTACGCGCCGAAGGACACCGTCTGCGGGACTGGCTGCGAGAAGGGCGCCTGCAAGGGCGACCCCTGCGCCGGCAAGACCTGCAGCACGCCCCCCGCGAGCTACTGCCTGAGCCCGACCACCCTGCGCACCTACGAGACGCAGGGGACCTGCGCGGGCGGCTCGTGCACCTACGCCACCAAGGACACCACCTGCTCCTTCGGCTGCGAGCAGGGAGCCTGCAAGGGTGACCCCTGCGCCGGCAAGACCTGCGAGACCCCGCCCGCCTCCTACTGCATCGACGCCAGCAACCTGCGCACCTTCGACGCGCAGGGGAGCTGCGCGGGCGGCTCGTGCACCTACGCCGCGAAGGACCAGACCTGCTCGTTCGGCTGCGACAAGGGCGCCTGCAAGGGTGACCCCTGCGCCGGCAAGACCTGCGAGACCCCGCCCGCCTCCTACTGCATCGACGCCAGCAGCCTCCGCACCTTCAACGCGCAGGGGACCTGCGCGGGAGGCTCCTGCACCTACGTGTCGAAGGACCAGACCTGCTCCTTCGGCTGCGACAAGGGCGGCTGCAAGGGCGACCCCTGCGCCGGCAAGACCTGCGGCTCGCCCCCGGCGAGCTACTGCATCGACCCGACCAGCCTGCGCACCTTCGACCAGCAGGGGAGCTGCGCCGGCGGCGCCTGCAGCTACAGCTCGAAGGACACGACCTGCCCCTTCGGCTGCGAGCAGGGCGGCTGCAAGGGCGACCCCTGCGCCGGCAAGACCTGCAGCTCGCCCCCGGCGAGCTACTGCATCGACCCGACCAGCCTGCGCACCTTCGACCAGCAGGGGAGCTGCGCCGGCGGCTCCTGCACCTACGCCTCGAAGGATCAGACCTGCTCCTTCGGCTGCGAGCTCGGCGCCTGCAAGGGCGACCCCTGCGCCGGCAAGACCTGCGGCACCCCGCCGGCGGCCTATTGCCTCGACGCGACCAGCCTGCGCAGCTTCGACGCGCAGGGCACCTGCAGCGGCGGCTCGTGCACCTACGCCTCGAAGGATCAGACCTGCTCCTTCGGCTGCGACAAGGGCGGCTGCAAGGGCGACCCCTGCTCGGGCAAGACCTGCACCACCCCGCCCGCCGCCACCTGCGTGACCACGCAGACCCTGCGCACCTTCGACGCGCAGGGGAGCTGCAGCGGCGGCTCCTGCGTCTATGCCGCGAAGGACACCACCTGCTCGTTCGGCTGCGACCTCGGCGCCTGCAAGGGCGACCCCTGCGCCGGCAAGACCTGCACCACCCCGCCCGCGGCCTACTGCCAGGACCCGAACACCGTGCGGGCCTTCGACGGTCAGGGGAGCTGCCTCGGGGGCGCCTGCAGCTACGCCCCCAAGGACACCACCTGCGCCTACGGCTGTGACCAGGGCGCCTGCAAGGGCGACCCCTGCGTGGGCAAGACCTGCACCACGCCGCCCGCCCCCCTCTGCGCGGACACGAGCACGCTGCGCGTCTTCTCCGGGACCGGCGCCTGCGCCGCGGGCACCTGCAGCTACTCCTACGTCGACCAGCCCTGCAAGAGCGGCTGCGTGGGCGGGGCCTGCGTCGGTGTGAGCTGCGGCGGCACCACCTGCAACACGCCGCCGGCGGCGGCCTGCACCAGCGCGCAGCGGCTGCGCACCTATGCGCCGCTCGGCACCTGCGACGCCGGCACCACCTGCAGCTACCAGGCGACCGACACCGACTGCAGCGAGGGCTGCTTCAACGGCGCCTGCCTCGCTGGCTCCTGGACGCTGGAGAACCTGCCGCTGAAGAACCTCTCCTGGACCACGGCGGCGATCGCGGTCGACGCCGCCGGGCGGACCCACATCGCGGCCTGCGAGTACTCGACCAACAACGTGGTCTACCTGCACCGCGACGAGTACGGCTGGAGCCAGGAGACCGTCGACCCGAACCTGGGAGCGGGCTGCGCGGTGGCGCTCGCGCTCACCCCGCAGGCACAGCCGCTGATCGTCTACCAGGACTCGACCAACAGCGATCTCCGCTACGCCGAGCGGACCGGCGCGGGGATCTACCTGAAGGAGATGATCGCGAGCAGCGGGACGGTGGGCTTCGGCCCCAGCGTCCTGCGCACGGCGGGCGGCCAGGTCCTCGCGGGCTACGTGGACAGCACCTCGAGCTCGACCTCGGGGATCAAGCTGATGCTCGCGACCCGCACGGCGCCGGGGAGCTGGACCCTCGACACGGCCGGGACGCTGAAGACCTTCTGGGCCGACTCGGGCACGACCACCCAGCTCGCGATCGACGGTGGCGGCAAGGTCCACCTGCTCGCGGGCGCGAACAGCTATCCGACCAGCTACTACTCCTCGGCGCCGTACGCCTACCACGCGGTGCGCACCGGGACCACCTGGGCCATGAGCGAGCTCAGCGTGAGCGCGCTCATCTCGCGCCGCTCGCTCGGCTTCACCGCCGCTGGCGACGCGGCCATCTTCTACGAGGTGCCGAAGAGCAACTCGGCGGACATCTTCCACCTCAGGCGAGAGGTCGGCGGCATCGCCTACGACGAGGTGATCCAGAGCTACTCCAACTCGAGCTACTCGTACCTGCGCCCCGTCGGGCTCTATGACTCGGCCGCTGGCCCCAAGGTGATGACCTCGAGCGCCGTCACGCTGGGGCGCCTCGAGGGCGGGTTCTGGCGCGGCCTGAGCATGCCGACCGGGCTGGGGGGCAAGATCTACGGCCCGATGGATCTGGTGAGCGGCGAGGACAAGCGACTGCGCGTCCTGGTGAACGGCCCCGCCATCCTCACCGCGACCGCCTGCCAGCCGAGCTGCGGCGGGCGAAGCTGCGGCGACGACGGCTGCGGCGGGAGCTGCGGGACCTGCGCGAGCGGCGGCTGCGCGCCGGACGGCACCTGCGCGCCCTACCTCTACGAGACGGTGTACGGCCCGTCGAGCGGCGCCACCTTCCTCGGCCAGCTCGACGCCACCGACGCGCTGCACGTCGTCGCTGACTCCAGGCTGTTCACGCGCTCCGGAGGGGTCTGGAGCGGCGGCGCCGCCACGCCGCAGCAGAGCTCCTACCTCGGGCGCGAGGCCCTCGCCGTGTCCGCGGCTGGCGTGCCGCACCTGGCGTACATCGACACCTCCTCGAAGCTCATCGTGAGCGCCCTGCAGGCCGGCACCTGGACCCCGACGACCGTCACCTTCACCAAGCCGAGCGGCTCTCCGTCCCTCTGGATCGACGGTGTGGGGGCCTGGCACCTCGCGCACACGGCGCAGAGCGGGAGCGCCTACCAGAACGACCTCTACTACACGCTCGCCTCCACGGGCACCGCGACGAGCCAGAAGATCCCGACGAGCCCGGCCAGCGGGCTCACCAACGAGTCGTTCTCCCTCGCCACCGACGGCGCCGGCAAGCTCCACCTCCTCTGGCGCCAGTACTACTACAGCTCGTATCCGGCCGCGGCCTACTACACGGTGCAGTACTCGACGAACAGCTCGGGGAGCTGGGTCACCGAGAAGGTGGCGGACTACGATCAGGGCACCTAC
>JAKLHH010000425.1 GCA_022710245.1 Myxococcota bacterium | reverse complement strand
GGCGGCCTTCACCCAGGCGAGGTTCTCGGTCGTCGGGGTCGTCTCAACGTCGGGCATCGGGGGATCCTCCGGTGAGCTCGCCCGGGACGCGCCGGGCGAAGGGCCAAGATGCTGCGGGCAGAGCGGCGCCCCGCACGTTGGGCGGTGGCGGGAAGCTGCCGCGACTAACAGTTTCGAGAACTCTAGATCGGAAGCTCGGCGCGGCACCAGACCTGATCGCGCGCGGCGGCGCGGTCAGCGGGACAGACTGCCTCAGCGCTCGCTCAAGCGCGCCCTCCGGGGACTCCCTACGGGAGCAAACCTCACGCCTGCGGCACCTTGCCGTCCGCGAGGAGCATGAGGAGCGCGAGCCCGTGCTTGCAGGGGCGCTTGCGGCTCGGGCACGTGCAGCTCGGGCGCAGGCTCTGCAGGTCCACCGCCACGCGGTACTCGCCCTCGCTGCCCGGGCCGAGGCCGCGCGCCTGCCGCGCGTCATGGGAGAGCGTCCGCCACTTGGCCGGATCAGCGAGCCCGCGGGCCGCGGCCTCGACGGAGATCTCCCAGAACTCACCCCCTCGCTCGTAGCGCGCCATGGCTCCTCCTTGCGCCCCTCTCAGACGAGACAGCGCCAGCGCCAGGGCAGGCGGCGGTCGAGCCAGCAGGTGAGGCGCTCGTGAGGGGAGCGGTCGTGCCCGACCAGCAGGTACTCGATCCCGTAGACCGGCAGGTAGAGCCAGCTCAGCCAGAGCCCCGTCACCAGGTGGCAGAACTCGTGCTTGAGGATGCGCGGCGAGCTGGAGAAGACGACCACGCCGAGGGAGATGCCAGCCGTGAGCGGCCCCGGCGCCCGCACCACGAGGTAGAGGAAGGGGCCGAAGGCGTAGAGGTGCAGGCGGTGGCCCTGCGCGCGCCGGCGCACGGCGAAGACCAGCCCCGCCAGCGTCTGCGGCAACGTCCAGACGACGAGGAGCGGCAGGAGCAGGGCGCCGGGCCACGCCCTCACCCCGGGGACGCCCTGCCACTCGGGGGCGTCGATCGGCTGCGGAGCGGGGAGCTCCACGCCGTCAGCCGGCCTGCTTCTCGCCGTAGACCTTCTGCCAGGCGCGCCAGCAGGGGCAGAGCTTGCCGTGCAGCGCGACCACCTTGCTGACGAGCTTCTCGGGGTGCTGCCGGGCGTAGCGGCAGATCGGGCAGCTCTCGCAGCGCTTGGCCATCATCGCCTGGATCGTCTCCAGCATCGCGTCCTCCTCGCGTCAGCGAGGGACGATGGCAGCGCTGCTGCGCTGTTGTCAACCGCTGCCCGAGGCGCACGGCTCAGAGCGAGCGCGCGCAGCGGAACCCGAGGTACCACTCCCGCTGCCCCGACGGAAAGGAGGAGCGATAGGCCGCGCGGAGCTTGCTCGCGGTATCGCCAAACGAGCCGCCGCGGACGACACGGTTGATGGTGGAGCCGCCGGGCAACACGCCCCAGGGGTCCACCACCGCCGTCGCCCCCAGGTTGGCGACGTAGACGTCGTGGCACCACTCGAGGACGTTGCCCGCCAGGTCATGGAGCGCGTTCTGGTTGGGCACCTTCTGCGCCGCGGTCTCTGTCGCGCCGCTCCCGCTGCCGTTGGCGCAGTACCAGCCGATCTTCGCCGCGTTGGTGTCCTGGCCTGTGCACGAGGAGCAGAGCGTCCCGTTGTTGACGCCGCTGTAGTAGGCGGTCTGCGACGTCCCCCGGTAGGCGAGCTCCCACTCGGCCTCCGTCGGCAGGCGGTAACCGGGACAGCCGTAGACGCCTGCACCGCTGAAGGCCGTCGCCTCCTGGCAGGTGACCGCGGCTCCCGTGCCGCTGCACTGATAGCAGGCGGGGAGCCCCTTCTTGGCCGAGAGCGCGTTGCAGTACGCCGCGGCCATGTGCCAGCTGACCGTCTCGACGGGGCAGCTGATGACGCACAAGCCGTCCGCCCCGGGCCCGAAGTGCGATGGGTCGGACTTCATCATGGCCTGGAACTGCTGCTGCAGCACCTCGGTCGTCTGCAGCTCGAAGTCGTGGGACAGCGTCACCGGGTGCTGGTCCTCGTTCGTCCCCCGGCAGGGCTCGGTGCCCGGTGACCCCATCAGGAAGGTCCCCTTCTTGATCACGACCCAGCTCCCCGGGATGCCCGACGGCCCCAGATCGCCCTTCGCGGCGTCGGCCTTCCCCAGCCCCTCGGGCGACCCCTTCGGTCCGTCCGTCGCCACCAGGCGCTCAGAGCTCCCCTTCGGCCCGTCCTTGCCGGGCGAGGGCGACACCTCAGCCGTGCCCTGAGCGTCGGTCAGGTAGGTGACGTAGCGCGCGCAGGCGGGGTCGAGGGCGAGCACGAGGCAGAGGATCGGCAGGGAGCGCATCCAGTGTCGATGATCCCGCAGGGCGGCGACGCCAGCAAGCGGCTTCAGAGGCGGGAATTGTTGGTCGCGGCAGCTACGCACCACCGCCCGACGTGTGCGGCGCCGCGATAAATTCGCCCTCCATCGCGGAGCCTCCGCAGGAGGCGAGCAGGGCGAATCGCTGTCCGGCAGCGCGATCGTGGTGTCAGGTTCTGCTTCAGCCAGAGGCAGACGGAGTGTCCGTCGCCGTTCGTGTATCATCGGAGCGGAGCCTCTGGCGTGGCGAGCACCGTCTATACCTACGAGCTGAAGACGATCGAGTGCGCGAGCTGCGGCGCGCCCCTCACCGGCACCCTGGCCGGCGCCCGCGTGACCTGCAGCTACTGCAGCGCCGTGATCAGCGTCGCGCCCCGCCTGAAGGAGGCGCGGCCAGCGCCGCTCGAGGAGAGCGTGCGGCTGGCCGGGCTCCGCGCCCAGCTCGACCAGGCCGACGACCCGGCCAACCCGCTCGCGGCCAGGACCCCCGCGGGGCTCGAACACCTCGACGCCACGCTGAGCGAGCCCACCGCGCGCCCCGCTGTCCTCGAGGCGTACCGCCGGGCGTGGCAGGACGCGCGCTCGCAGCTCGCCGGCGGCGACGCCGGGGCTGCCACGCAGGTCTTCCGCCTCGCTCTGCGCCTCGACGCGCTCCACCTCGAGGCGGGCGACCACTCCCGCTCGCGCGCGGTGCTGGAGACCGCGCTCGACCTGCTCCCGCGGCCCGAGCAGCGAGACATCGTGCGCTGCCGCCTGGCCCGCGCCGCGCTCCGCGTCGGCGACCTCGCGGCCTTCACGGCCTGGATGAAGGACGCCGACCCGCGCTCGCCGCGGCTCGAGGTGGACACCGAGCACCGCTCCTCGATGGCGCTCTACTTCCTGCACCAGCGCGAGCTCGCCGCGATCCTCACGCTCCTCGGAGAGGACGGCGCCGCGGTGCCCCTCGCGCCGAGCCCGCTGGTCCTCTGCCTGCGCTCCCACGCGCTCGCCGGCCTGAGGCGGGAGGAGGCCGCGCGCGGGCAGATCGCGCAGGCAGCGCAGCGCTGGGACCTCGGCGTCGTCCGCCGCACGTGGACCGTCACCGACGGCCCCGCGACCCGCTTCGCCGAGGAGGCCGCGCGCGCCGCGCTGCACCTGCCGCGGCTCGCGGGCACGCCGGCAACCAGCCCACCCGGCCGGCGCGGTGGCCGGGCGCGGGCGCTCCTCGTCGGCCTCGGCGCGCTCGCGGTGGTCGCGATCGTCGTCCACCTCCTGGTGCCCTGGCAGGTGCTCCTCGGTGAGCCCTACGCGCTCGCGCTCGCTCGCCTGGAGGCCTGCCCGGCGGCGCGCATGACGCTCGGCTCCGAGGTCAGCTGGTCCTGGGGGCAGGCGCGCTCCGAGCCCGAGCCGGAGGGGGGCGGCGAGAGCTGGTCGCTGGCGGTGCGCGGCGCCCGCCAGCAAGGGACGCTCACCTTCAGCGCCTCGCGGCCGGGCGGACGCTGGGCCCTGCGCGCGGCGCGCCTCCAGGTCGGCAGCGGCCGCCCGCTCGACGTGATGACCTGCCGCGTGATCCTGCCGCGGTGAGCTCGCGCGAGGCTGCCCGCTCCCCGGCGCCGCGCTATACTCTCCGACTCAGTCCCGACGGAGGAGCTCGATGGACCGCCCCGATCGTCGCGCGCCGCTCACGCCGCGCGCCCCTGCCACACCAGAGGGCCACCGCGAGGGTGGCGCGCCGACCCGCGCGGAGGCCGCCACCCCGGCGAGGGGCGAGCCGCGTCGCGAGCGGGGCTGGCCCTGGCTGAGCTTCCGCTACTCCTATCGCGGCATCGTCAGCGACGGCGAGCGGGCCCACGTGGTGGTGCGCGAGCGCCGCTTCGAGGACGGACGCCTGGAGGCGGAGGACCTGGAGGGGACGCTCGAGGGGGCCGCGGCCGCGCAGCTCTTCGAGGAGGCGCGGCGGGTGGCGACGGACGCGCTCGAGGACGCCTCGCGCGCCGCCCTCGGCGCGGCCCGGAGCGCCGGCGAGCTCGTGCAGAGCGCCCTCGAGCTGCAGCGGCGCCTCCTCCTCGCGCCCTTCACCGCCTGGCTCGGCCGCGGCCAGCGAGAGCGCTGAATCAGCGTTCAGCCGCCTCGGCCCTCGCCCTGCACCCGCCGCGACTCGATCAGTCGGATGGCGCCGCCGAGGACCCCGAGGTACGTGAGCAGCACGATCAGCGCGATCACCGAGGCAAGGACGAGGAGCACCGCGCTGTAGGGCGCCGCCGCGATCTGCTCGATCCGGATCAGCACGGTGAGCGGGGTGGCGAGGCCGAGCTGCCAGAGGAGCCGCCGGCAGCGCGAGGCGAGCCCGGCGTCGGCCGCGGAGCGCGCGACCGCCCGGACCAGCACCGTGACGCAGCAGAGCGCGGCGACCTCGAGGAGGAGCGCGGCGTTGTCGAGGAGCTGCGGCCCGAGCGGCGCCGCTCCCGCCGGTGCGCTCGAGAGCTCGGCGGCGTGGGTGAGGCCGCCGACGGTGCGCTCCCAGACGGCGGCCACGACCTCCACCGTCACCGCCACCGCCGAGAGCGCGGCGCCCCAGCCGCCCAGCCACCGGACGCGCGCGACCGGCGCTCCCGCGAGGAGCACGAGCCCGGCGGCGGCGAGCAGCGTGCCGAGGAGCGCGGCGCCGAGTGCGAGGATCAGCGCGACCGGGGCGACCCGCGGCTCGACCGCGACCGCGATCGCCGCGCCGACGCCGGCGCCGAGGACGCCGAGCAGCTCGATCACCATGCCGGTGCGATGCCAGCGGAGGCCGCGCGCGACCCGCCTCCACTCCGGCGCACCCGCGAGCGGCTGCTCGTCGGTGGCGGGCGGCTGATACGGGTTGGTCAGGTGGCCCTCCTTGGACCTCTCGCGTAGCACTGGCGACGCGACGCCGCAACCCTCCCGCGAGGGCGTGCTACCATCGCGCGATGATCCCCCGCACCGCGCTGCCTCGCCTCTCCCTGCTCCTCCTCGTCGGCTGCCCCGCCCTCGCCCGCGCGGGAGATGAATTCGCCCTTCCTCGCGGAGCCTCCGCAGGAGGCGAGCAGGGCGACTTCCGCGGCGAGGTGGTCGGGGTCGCCGACGGCGACACCATCACCGTGCTCCGCGAGAAGGCCTCGGTGAAGCTCCGCTTGCAGGCGATCGACTGCCCGGAGAAGGACCAGCCCTACGGCGCCCGCGCCAAGCTGCTCACCTCCGAGCTCGCCTTCGGCAAGACGGTGACGGTCAAGGTCGCCACCCGTGACCAGTATGGCCGCCTGGTCGCGTGGGTCTACCTGCCCGGGGGCAAGTGTCTGAACGAGGAGCTGCTGCGCGCCGGGCTCGCCTGGCACTACGTCCACTACGACAAGAGCAAGCAGCTCGCCGGGCTCGAGGCCGCGGCCCGTGCCGCCCGGCGCGGGCTCTGGGCCGACGCGAGCCCGACGCCGCCCTGGGACCACCGCCACGCCAAGCGCCCGCGACACGGCGCGCCGACGCCGACGCCGACGCCGACGCCGCCGCCGACGTCCGCCCCCCCGACGACGCCCGCGCCGTCCTCGCCAGAGCGCTGCGAGCGCGACGACGACTGCGCCTTCCTCCCCAGCATCTGCCACCGCTGCGCGCCCTGCACCCCGACGGCGCGCCCCGTCGGCTCCAGGCGCGAGGCGGAGCGGATCGAGTCGCTGCGGCGGCGGTCCCGCTGCGCCAGCTCCCCCTGTCCCCCGTGTGCGAGCGAGGCCAACTGGCGCGGCTCACGCGCCCTCTGCCGGAGCCATCGCTGCACCTCCGACGCGCAGCTCGCGACCGCCGCGAGCCCGGGAGGCGCGACCGCGCCGGGGGGCAAGCCCGCCGCGATCGGGCCGCTGCACGGCAACGTGAAGGCGAAGGTCTTCCATCGGCCGGGCTGCCGCGACTACGCCTGCAAGCACTGCACCGCCACCTTCGCCACCGCCGCCGAGGCGCTCGCCGCTGGCTATCGCGCGTGCGGGAGCTGCAAGCCTCGCTGAGCGCGGCGCAGCGGCCTCACCGGCGCTTGACTCGCCCCCTCGCCTCGCTACGCTTTGTCCTCCCCTCGTCCGAGGGGCGACCGCGTGGATCGGCGCTGAGGAGCGAACGCCGCATCCGCGACAGACCCTTCGCGTTCTCGCCCGGACCGGCGACGTGAACCTCGCGTTCGGTGAGCTGCCTGGCTCCCGTGGTCGCGTTTGCGTCGCCTCCCCTCGACGGAGATTGCGCCCGCGCGCCGCCTCACCTATGGTCTCGCCCGCCGCGCGCCTGGACCTGCGCGCCAACGGGAGACCCACCATGAGCTGGCTCGTCGACGAGATCCTCAACCACCGCGACCCCTGGCACCTCGACCCGACCGAGGCCGCGGAGCTGCGCT
>JAKLHH010000424.1 GCA_022710245.1 Myxococcota bacterium | reverse complement strand
TCAGCGAGAGGAACGAGAGCGCGTCGGCCTCGTTCAGCAGCCCGACGGCGCGCTCCCCGTCGGGTGCCTCGTGCGCCGCGACCAGCCGCTCGGTCTCCGCCAGCTCCTGCTGCTCGACGCCGAGCTGGCCGAGGTAGCCGCGGACGAAGCGCGCCCCGGCCCGCGCGTGCTCGCGCTTGAACGCCTGGTAGTCCTCGGCCAGGTGCTCCACGCGCCGGTCGGCCTCGCTGATCAGGCGCTCGACGTCGTGAAAGAGCGCCGCGAGCTGCAGCGCGAGGCTTGCGTCCGGCTCGAGGCGCAAGATCCAGTGCCAGGTGTCGAGCGCGTGGCTGTAGTCCGCGGCGACGAGCGGCCGGCTGAGATCGTGGAGCGCGCGGTGGGCCTGGAGCAACCTGTCGAAGCGTGGTCCCGTGGACCACCGGTTGCGACGCTGGACCCGGCGCTGGTAGCGGGTCAGCACCTCGACCGCGGTCGCGGCGAGGAGCGGCGGTCGCGCGCCGAAGACGAGGAGGCTGGTCGGCTCGGTCCGCGAGCCGGCGAGCATGCTGTCGAAGGCCGAGGGGAAGGCGCGGCTGCGCCAGTCGTCGACCGCGATCGCGGGCATCCAGATGCGAGAGGGCACCGGTGTCCAGTGCAGCGCGACGCCCGGGAACTCCCGCTCGACCTGGGCCAGAGACTCCTCGGCGCCCGCTGGCGGGCCCGCGCTGAAGGGCTCGCCCAGCGCCGGCTCGCCCGTGTGGAAGAGGACCCGCTCGATCATCGCCCGCTCCGTGGCAGCCGCGGGCGATGATGCAAGTTGCTGGCCGCCAGGTGCGCCCCGGAAGCGCGTGACAAGAGCTGGGGAGCTTCCCCGGACGGTCGACGGGAGGTGGAGAAGCCCCCCGCGAGGTGCGGAAGACCCCGCGCCTCCGGCCCCCGGCCAGACCTGCGCGCGGCCAGGCCTGACACCCTGTCGTGGCAGGCTTGGGCGCGGGCCCACGGGTCCGGCGGCACGCACGTTGCTTCGCCCCGCAGCGATGGGGCACGACCCACAGACGACGCTTCGAGGCCTCCGCGACGAGCGGCTGCCGCTGACGCTGATCGTGGCTGCCCACCCGGACGACGAGGTGCTCGGCGCCGGGAGCCTGCTCGGACGCCTCGGAGGCGGCCTGATCGTGCACGTCACGGACGGGGCGCCCCGCGACCCCGTCGACGCGCTCGCCGCGGGGTGCCGCACCCGTGCGCAGTACGCGGAGCGCCGCCGCCAGGAGCTCGTCGCGGCGCTGCGGCTGGCGGGCCTGACGCCCGAGGTCACCCGCCAGCTCGGGCTGGTGGACCGCGAGGCGTCGTTCCACCTGGTCGAGCTGAGCCGCGCCCTCGCCGGTCTCCTCGTCGAGCTCGGCCCTGCGCTGGTGCTCACCCACCCCTACGAGGGAGGCCACCCGGACCACGACAGCGCGGCGCTCGGGGTCCAGGCGGCGTGCGCGCTGCTCCGACGCGACGGTCGCCCCTCGCCCGCGGTGGTCGAGTTCACCTCGTACCACGGGCTGGAGGGCACGATGCGTACGGGCGAGTTCCTCCCGGCCGAGCCTGCCCCGCCCTGCGAGGAGCTCCACCTCGACGAGGAGCAGCGCGCGCAGAAGCAGCGGATGCTCGAGTGCTTCACCTCGCGGCGGCGTCTGCTCGAGGCCTTCCCGGTGAGCGCCGAATGCTACCGCCTCTCGCCGGGCTACGACTTCTGCATGCCCCCCCATCCGGGCGTGCTCCTCTACGAGCGGTTCTCCTGGGGCATGACTGGACGGCTCTGGCGCTGCCTGGCCGCCGACGCGCTGATGGAGCTCCGCCTGGCGAGCTGCACCTGATCCTCTCGGTGCCGAGCGTCAGCGTCGGTCAACCGTGGGCGCGCAGCCCGTCGCGGCCTGGTACTCAGCCTCGTCGAGCGCCTGGGTGCTGGAGCGCGCCGCGGGGTCGGGCGTGCACAGGTACATCTCCCGCCCGGGGCGCACGACCACCCGCACCCCGCTCGCGCGCAGCATCGCCTCCACCGCGGCGTGGTTGGGCACCCACCAGTTGGTCGGGTCCCCTGCGAGCTGGCCCTCGACGAAGGAGAGCCGCGGCCAGCCGACGTGAGCCAGGGCCTCGCGCTGGCCGAAGCCGAGGTCGGCGGCCGGCGGGTGCACCTCCTCCCCGGGCGTGGTCAGGCTCTGGAAGACGAGCAGCTGACGGGTGCAGCGCACCACCGTCTCCAGCGCGAGCATCGGGTAGCGCAGGTGGTAGAAGACTCCGAGGAAGAGCACCAGATCGAAGCGCTCACCTCGGCGCGCGAGGTCGTGGACCTGGAGCTCCTCGAACCGCACCGCGCCCTCGAGGTGGTGCTGGCGCGCGGCCCAGATCGCCTGCCGCAGGTAGTGAGGATCGGAGTCGATGGCCGTGACGCGCGCGCCGCGTCGGGCCAGCTCGAAGCTGTAGAAGCCTGCGTTGCAGCCCACATCGAGCGCGGTCCAGCCGGCGAGGTCCTCGGGCAGGTGAGGCGCCAGCTCGAGCCACTTGTAGCGAGGGTAGTCTCCCAGCGGGTGGCACGGTGCGGTCTGGGTGCCGTCGGGCAGGTGGAGGTTCTGGAACCACGGGTCGAGCGCGGCGATCTCCTGCTCGAGCGCGGTGCGCGGCGCTGCCGTGCGCGTCTCGAAGACCGGCCCGGTCATCTCGCCACCCCCTGGTACCGCCGAGCCAGCGCGCGCTGCTCGAGCGCCGCCAGCGCGTGCCGCTCGAGCTCCCAGGCCCGGTGAGCCGCGGTGTGCTCGGCGAGGACCCGCGCCCGTGCGCGCGCGCCGAGCCGCCGCCTCGCGGCGTCGTCCAGGCGCAGGTGTCCGATCGTCTCCTCGGGCGAGCGGCTGATCAGGATCTCCCGGCCGGGGGTGAAGAACTCCTCCAGCCCCGCCCAGGCATCGCTGATGACGGGCGTGCCGCACGCGGCCGCCTCGAAGAGACGCACGCTGGGGGAGTGGCCCACCCGCACCATCTCGGCCCGCGTCACGTTGAGCGTGAAGCGCTGCGCCGCGTAGAACGCGCGGTGCTCGGCTGGCCCCACGTGCTCGACGCGCGTGACGTTCGGCGGCCAGCGGAGCTCCTCGGGGTAGAGGGGACCGGCCACGACGAAGCGCGCCTCCGGCGAGCGACGCGCCGGCTCGAGGAGGAGCGACTCGAGCCCCGGCTGGCGATCATCGCTGTAGGTCCCCATGTAGCCGAGGTCATAGCTGACCGCTCGCTCCTCGGGGGCGTAGACCAGGGGGTCCGCCGAGCAGTAGAGGGGCCGCGCCATCGGCGAGCCGAGCTCTCGCTCCAGGCGCTGCAGCGTCGGCCCCCCCGTGAACGAGAGGTAGAGGTCGTAGCGCTGGATCAGGTCCCTGGTCAGGTAGAGGCTGTTCCCGCCCTCGAGGCTCTGGTTTGCCTCCGCGCCGTCTCCGGCGTCGCTGTCCCCGACGTCGAGGCGGCGCAGCGTCACCGGCGTGTCGATGTCGTAGAAGGCCGAGAGGCCCCGCGCGATCTGCGTCACCCAGCGGCCCACGCGCACGCCGTCGGCGACGTAGGAGCCCACGATCACCAGGTCAGCGTCGCGGACCGCCCCGGTGAACCGGTCGATCAGCTCCTCGAGGCTGGAGTAGAGCACCACGCGGCTGTGCGCCGGCTGCACCAGGTCGCGGTGCTCCGCGTACCACGGCGCGTCCCGCTCGAGGAAGAGCACGCGGTGCCCACGCGCGGCGAGCTCGCGCACCAGCCCGCGGTAGGTGGTCGCGTGCCCGTTCCCCCAGGATGAGGTGATGGAGAGCCCGAGGATGACGATCTCCAGGCTGCCGGCCGCGCCGGTGGGCCCGCCACGCGCCCTGCCCCCCTGCCTCGCCCTCGCTGCTCTCTTCATTCACCCCTCCTCCGCTCACCCTCGCCGTCCGCTCGCCCGCGTCCTCGCCGCCGGCTCGCCCGCGCGCAAGTTGCCCTGCTCGCCTCCTGCGGACGCTCCGCGATGAAGGGCGAACTCGCCCTGCTCGCCTCCTGCGGAGGCTCCGCGATGAAGGGCGAGTTCGGCGCAGATCTCCAGCAGCTCGTCGACCCGATGCGCGCAGGTGTGCCGTGCCTGCACCGTGCGCAGGCCGTGCTCGGCCAGCGCCTGCGCTCGCGCTGGATCGGCGAGCAGCGAGCGCAGGTGCCGCGTCATCTCCGCTCCGTCGTGGGCGACCAGGTAGTCCTCCCCGGGCGTGAAGAGGTGCTCCACGTCGTGCCAGGGGGCGGAGACGAGCGGGATCCCGCAGGCGAGCGCCTCGAAGGGCCTGATCGTCGGGATCCCCGGGAGCGCGACCACGTACGGCCGCCGCGGGATGTGCACGGTCACGCGGAAGCCGCCGAAGACCTCCGGGACCCGGAAGTTGGGCAGCCAGCCGGCCGCCTCGATACCCGCGCGGACAAGCCGCTCGCGGGCCTCGTCCGGGTAGCGGACGCCGTGGACGCGCGCGCGGAGCCCGAGCGCGCGGACCGGACCGAGCAGGAACTCCTCGAGCTCGCTGCTGCGCTCGTCGTCTCCCCAGTTCCCGATCCAGACGAGGTCCCCGGCGCGCTCCACCGCCGGGCGCGGCCGGAAGATCCGGGTGTCCGCGGCCTCATGCCAGGTGAAGGCGCGACCGATCCAGCCGCGCCGCAGGTAGAGCCGCCGGATCACCTCGCCGTAGGCGAGGAGCGCGTCGAAGCCGGAGAGGTCGTAGCTCGCCATCTCCTCGGGCCCGGTCACCGAGCGGTGGTGCGTGTCGTGGAACAGCAGGAGGTAGCCACCGCAGGCTCGTCGGTGCTCCCCGAGGCGCCGCACCAGCCCCCGGTCGCTCCACTCGTGCACGATCACCACGTCGACCCCGTCGAGCGCCGCGTGGAGATCGAGCGCTCCCAGGTCGTAGCGCACGCTGCGAAGCCGGGGGTAGACGCGCCTCAGCTCGCGCAGGGGCTCCTCGCCGTGCTCGGCGAGGAGGTGCTGCAGGCTCCAGCTGTCGCGCGGCTCGTAGACGACCACCTCGTGGCCTCGCTCCTCGAGCTCGCTGCAGACCCCGCGCAGGAAGTGCGCGTTGCCGTGGTTCCAGTCGGAGAGGAGCGAGTGGTAGAAGAAGGCGAAGCGGAGGGGCGGCTGGCCGGTCCCGCAGCGATCAGGGAGGCGAGGACCGGGATCTCCCGCGCGCCCTGCGCCGGCCCCCGCGGAGACGGCCCGCCCCTCGCCTCCTTCGGCGCGGTGTGCCGCCCGGCGCGCCGCGAGCGGCCGGTCCAGCTCCCGCGAGCCCTCCCGCGCCGCGAGCCCGGCGTAGATCGAGAGGTAGCCGAGGGCCGACCGCTCGCTCGAGTAGCCGCGCGCGCGCCTCCTCGCACGCCGCGCCAGGCGCTCGCGCGCCTCCTCGTCCTCGATCACGCGCCTGAGGGCGGCCTCGAGCTGCGCGGGCTGGTCCGGCGACACGAAGAGCGCAGCGTCGCCCCAGACCTCACGCAGGCTGGGGATGTCCCCGAGGACGAGGGCGCAGCCCGCGAGCCCCGCCTCCAGCGCGGAGAGCCCGAACGGCTCGTAGCGCGCAGGCAGCGCAAAGATGGCGGCCTCCAGCCAGCGGGCGAGCTCCTGCTCGCCGAGGCGGCCGAGGAGACGGAGGCCGGAGAAGCGCACGCGCCCGCCGTCCGGGTGCTCGGCCTCGCCCGCGACGTGGACGGGCCAGGGCAGGCGCGGCGCCACCTCGTCGAGGAGCACGAGGTTCTTCGCCTCGTCCCAGAGACGCCCCACCGCGAGGATCGCGGGGCGCTTGCGCGACGGCGCCAGCGTCGGCGAGCGGCCGTTGTACACCACCGGGCCGACGTGGAAGCGACCGTAGTGCCGCTGCAGCGCCTCCAGCATGTCGTGAGACGGCGCGGTGACCAGGCTCGCCGCCTCGAGGCCTCGCCGCACCGCCTCGTGGTACGGCCGCCAGCCCGCGGACGGCGCGCAGCCCTTCACCGCCGCGAACCAGGAGTAGACACACGAGTGCCCGACGACGAGCGTGGGCCGATGCCAGGGGAGCGCGGCGTGCGCGTAGCCGTTGAGGTGCACCAGCGACGGACGCGTGCGCTCCGCGAGCTCGAGCAGCCACTCGCCGGCGGCGACGACATCCGCCCAGGGGTCGATCATCCACTCCAGCTTGAAGCTGCTCTCGTGCAGCTCGAGGTTGCCGAGCACGCGCGCGGCGGCGCGCTGATCGTCGTCGAGCGGACGGCCCATGGTCGCCAGCACCACCTCGACACCGTGGCGGCCGAGCGACCGCGCCAGCTCGAGCGCGTACGTCCAGATCCCGCCCACGCTGTCCGCGGTCATCAGGATCCGCCTCACGCGGGCCGGCCGCGCAGCCACGGCGCCCTCCCGTGCAGCCGGCTGCGCCGCGAAGTGGCACTCCAGACTTGCAGTGTCTGCCGGTCCCCCGAAGCCATCCCCCCTCACTGGCCGCCAGGCGGCGGCGACCCGCTGGCTCGCGATCCAGGCAAGCGGCTCAGCTCTTGTTGTGGAATGATCCGCCGGTCCGGTCAAGGTTTGTCGCGGCTGCGCGCAGTCTGCGCTGGCGCTGAGTGAGGACGCCCTGGCGCCACCAGGAGCTCGAGCAGGGTGGCGAGGCCGTGAGACTACGACGCGAGCGACGACGAACAGATCGCGCTGATCCGCTCCACGTTGCCGCCGACCCACTCGAGGAGCCTGCGCACGCCGTCGCGGACGCTGACG
>JAKLHH010000423.1 GCA_022710245.1 Myxococcota bacterium | reverse complement strand
CGTAGTCGGCGTTGCTCTCGGTGGCGGGGAGCGCGGTGAGGGGGAGCCGCGCTCGGTAGCGCCCGCCCTCCTGCTCGAGCTCGGCCCGCCGCAGGCGGCGGGTCGCGATCTCATAGCCGCGCTTCTTCGCGGTGACCAGGAGCTCCTCGGGGGCGGCCGCGAGGAGCGCCGCGCCCTCGGAGCAGGCGAGCAGCCCCTGGGGCGAGGCGCCAGGGCAGCGCGCTCGCTCCACGCGGCCGGAGAGCTCGACGACGAAGAGGGCGTCGCCGAGCGGCGCGCCGCTCGCGTCGACGACCTCGAGCAGGGTCGTCCCCGCGGGCGAGGCGCCGTCGCAGCCGGTGGCGAAGGTCAAAGCGAGGCCGAGGCTCGCGAGGAGGCTGACTCGAAGCACGGGAGAGATCGACATGGCAGGTTTGCTCCGCGACACGCAGCGCTGCGTTGCACGGCCAGGGCCAAGCGGGCGCGCGGGCCGTGCGCCGCGGAAACCGTTGGAGTGGACGGAGCTTCGCCGTGCGGTCCGGTGAGGCGGCGGCCGCGGCCGGGGGAGAGAGGGCAGGGAGGAGTAGCTGCGCCGCTACAGGTCTGCCTGGCAGCAACGTCTTCGTTACAACGTACCGGGGCGTCCATCCGAAGCGGGGTTGCGCGCCGAGCGCAGGGGTCGTAAAAACCCCGCTGGACTGCTTCTACAGAGAGAGAGGGGCGACGATGAGCCTGGCTTCCACGATGAACACGATCATGCGCAAGGTGGCCGCGCCGCTGCTGCGGCGGCCCGACGGCGAGCTGGTCGAGAGGATCCACCCCTACCGGCGCATGCTCTCCTTCATGATGCCGGGGCGCAACGAGTCGGTCGTCTACTACGACGACTTCGCGCAGGTGGACAAGCTGCTCGACTACGTCAAGCGCGCGAACGAGCACTTCCACTGCGACATCACGCACTGCCTGGTCGCGGCGGCGGCGCACGGGCTGCGCCAGAACCCCAAGATGAACCAGTTCATCGCGGGCAAGCGGCTCTACCAGCGCAACCACGTGGCGGTCACCTTCACCGCCAAGCGCAAGAAGCTCAACAAGGAGGCCAAGCTCGCCGCCGTGAAGCTGCGCTTCGACGACGCGAACGAGCCCTTCGACGCGCTCTGCGGGCGCATCAACGACCGCCTCGGCCACGAGCGGAGCGAGGCCGAGACCTTCACCGACAAGGAGCTCGGCCTGCTGACCGCGCTGCCGCGGCCGCTCCTCGCGGGCGCGCTCTCGTTCGTGCGCTGGGCCGACTTCAACAACCTCTTGCCGCGGTCCTTCATCGAGAGCGACGGCTTCTACACCTCGATGGTGATCGCCAACCTCGGCAGCCTCGGCATGCGCGCCGGGTACCACCACCTCTACGAGTACGGCACCTGCCCGCTCTTCATGATGGTGGGGCAGATCGAGGAGCGCGCGGTGGTGGTGGACGGCAAGGTGGTCGCGCAGCGCGTGCTGCCGATCCGCTGGAGCTACGACGAGCGGATCGACGACGGCCTCACCTCGAAGTACGGCATGGCGTCGGTGCGCGAGGCGCTGGAGAACCCCGACCAGGTCTTCGGCGCGCTGCCCGCCGCCAAGACGAAGACCGTGTCGATCGCCTGAGCGCGCCCGGACCCCGCCCGCCCTGCTGGCGCGTCGAAGTGTTCGAGGATCGTGATCGCTGATCAGCGCGCCAGTTGCAGCCACAGGTGGAGGTCCGCCCAGCTGCGCAGCGTCGACGCGGGCCCGAGGCGGCGGTCCAAGGACCGGTAGACCTCGACGCCGACCGGGCGGATGGTGATCGGGCGGTGCTGCTCCAGGCGCTGGCAGGCCTCGTAGCCGTCGAGCACGGCCTTGTGGGGGAGCAACCCGAGCGCCCACTTCCAGCCCGTCACCCGGTAGACCTGGTAGGCGACCTCGTAGCGCTTCGACTCCTCCTTGCACCTGATGTAGGCGTTGGCCAGAGACGCCAGCTTCGGCGCGAGCAGGGCCCGGTTCGGCTCCGCGGCAGCGCTCGTCGCGAGCGTGAGCACGGCCAGCGTGGTGAGGATCATCCGCATGAGCTCCTCCTTCCTGGCGGGGCGTAGTTCAAGCGGCGTGCCGGGCGGCGGACGCGCTCGGCCCACCAGGTCCGGGGAGGATCGGCGCCGCGAGGTGGCGAGGCGAGGGACCGGCGGTCGCTGCCCTCGCCACCTCCCGCGGGCGACCCGGATCGTGGATCGCGCGGCGCCGCCTCAGGGCCTCGACGGGCCGTCCCCTCGCGCCACCCTCGCCACCCGCGCCACCTGGTACAGGTTGAGCCCGTTGATCACCGCGTGCGCGACGATGGCGCCGCCGAGATCCCCCGTGCGCTGCGCGAGGAGGCCGAAGGCGAGCCCGAGCGCGGCCGCGCTGGCGGTCCACGGCAGGTAGCGCAGGCGCTGCGGCAGGTGCAGGGCGGCGAAGATCCCCGAGGTCGCGAGGAGCCCGAGCGCGGGCTGCATGGCGCCGCGGAAGAAGAGCTCCTCGCCGACCGCGGAGGAGGCGGCGAGGACCGCCACCTCGCCCGCGGAGAGCGGCCCGAGCACGCCCGCGAACCAGGCGAAGAGCCCGCGCCCCCACGCGGTCCAGGCGAGGAGCGCGCGCGAGAGGCCGACCACCAGGAGGCCGAGCGCGAGGCCGAGGCCCGCGCTGATGGCCGCGCGCACCGCGCCCGCGGATCCGGGCAGCAGCGAGGAGAGCGGCCTGCCGGCGAGCGCCACCCAGCCCAGGGCGGCCGCGACCAGGGCGCCATAAAAAACGAGGGCCACCCGTACGGTCAGGTGGCCGGTGGAACGTGCTACTTTCAAGGAAGTGCGAGGAGGGGGACTCGAACCCCCACGGGTCGCCCCGCTAGCCCCTCAAGCTAGTGCGTCTACCAATTCCGCCATCCTCGCAGACGGCCAGGGCGGACCATATATATTGGCGCTCGCGACGGATGTCAAGCCTGACCGTCCGGTGCGCCCACATTCTCTCTACAGTCACGCCCGCGGCTGCCGATATTCCAGGCATGGGCCATCCGCACCACTCCGAGCCTCTGATCGTGGTCCCGGTCTCCCCCGAGCAGGGCGAATTGCGGCCGTCTCATCCCGGAGCGGCCGGAGGCCGCGAGGACCCGCAATTGGTGGAGGCCGAGGCCGAGTTCGAGGCGATGCCGACCGAGGTGGACCCGCCCTTCCGCGCGGAGCCGCCGCCCTCCTCGGAGCTCGAGCCCCCCCGCCGCTGAGCTGACCAGGACCCACCCGTCTGCGTTCGGCCTCCGGGCTGGCGCGCCGGTCGCAGCCGGGCGCCGAGGTCCGCGTCCGGCTGTCTGCCGCCGCCTCGCGTCAGGTCCGCGCCGACGGGGTGAGCAACAAAACTCTCATGGTGACTTGCTCGCCGCGTCGGGTGCATACTGGCGCGGTTGAGAAGCCAGCAGTGATCATCTCTTCGAGCGTTCCTCACCTGCTCGCTCGCTTGCTCGCGCGTCCGTCGCTGGCGGACGCGCCCGCGCTCCCTCAAGGAGTCGTCCCATGAACCTGCGCCTCATCGGGGGTCTGGCGGGGGTAGTCGCCCTCTGCCTCGGCGCTTGCATCGACCGGCCCGATCAGCCTGATCTCGACGGACAGGACGTGGAGCTCGTCTTCCTCCACACCTCTGACATCCACTCGCGGCTGATCCCGTACAGCCTCGACGTCGGGCTGACCGACCAGAACATGGGGCTCAAGCCCGCGAACGCGCCCTTCGGCGGCATGGCGCGCCTCGCCGCGCTGGTCCGGCAGGAGCGGCGCGACAACGAGCGCTTCGCCTACATCGAGACGGGGGACGTCTTCCAGGGAGCGCCGATCTTCAACAGCTTCGGCGGCGAGCCCGAGTTCCGCGCGATGAGTCAGATGGCGGTCGACGCCTTCACCATCGGCAACCACGAGTTCGATAACGGCGCCACCAAGTTCGTGCAGAAGGCGGAGAAGTTCGCCAACTTCCCGCTCCTCGCCGCGAACTACCTCTTCGACGATCCGACCCGCCCGGGCAACCCGATCACCGGCCGCGTGGGCCAGCCCTACATGATCGTCAACATGAAGGGGCTGCGCGTGGGCGTCATCGGCCTCGGCGACCTCGGCGCCATGCGCTCCATCTTCAAGACCGGCAACAGCCTCGGCATCACCCCGCTCAGCAGCAAGGAGGTCCTGCAGCAGTACGTGGACTTCGTGCGGCCCATGGTGGATCTGGTGGTGGTCGCCTCCCACACGGGCTACCACGACGACCTCGAGTACATCCCCCGCGTCGAGGGGGTCGACATCGTCTTCGGCGGCCACCTGCACATCGCGCTGGACCCGCCGAACGTGATCCAGGAGTGCGACGTCGCCAAGCTGAAGCGCGAGAAGGACAAGTACATCTGCGACACCCAGGAGAAGAAGGTCCCGGCGCGGGCGCGCTGCGAGGAGAAGAACTGCGCCGACCTGAAGGGCGCCGAGCTCGCCACCTGCGTCGAGGACTGCCGCGTCGAGGTCGACAAGGCCTGCGTGGAGCAGATGAAGAGCGCGCGCCTCGCCGATCGCATCAAGGAGCTCGACGACGACATCGCCTTCCTCGAGAAGCGCGGCTGCCACCCCCGCGACGTGCTCCTGGTCCACTCCAGCGCCTTCCTGAAGTTCGCCGGCAAGCTCACGGTCACCGTCCGCCAGTGCACGCGCCTCACCGACAGCCCCGAGGTCTGCGTCGAGGAGGACAGCCTGGGCAAGTGCATCCGCAAGATGCCGCGCCGCTGCGTGGGCCGCAGCTCCGGCCGCAACGACTGGGAGGTGATCGCCCACAGCTACAAGCTGGTCCCGATGGACAAGACGCTCCCCGAGGACCCGGCCATGCTGGCGCTCCTCGAGCCCTTCACCATCGAGCTCAACCGCCAGCAGATGCTCGACGCCGTGGTCGGCTTCAGCTCCAACCGGCTGAAGCGCTTCGCGGCCGGCGCCGGCGACAGCGAGGTGGGCAACCTGGTCGCGGACGCGATGCAGGTCCGCGAGCAGGTCTGGGCCGACTTCGCGGTGACCAACTCCCTCGGCATCCGTTCCGACATCGTCCCCGGCGCCGTCACCGAGGAGCAGATGACCAACGTCTTCCCCTTCGAGAACACGCTGACGGTGATGTACCTCTCGGGCTACGAGGTGCAGGAGCTGATGGACTTCATCACCCAGCGCTCGACCAACCGCGGCTGCCAGTCGCAGGCGCAGGTCGCCGGCATCACCGCCACGCTCAACTGCGGCGGCTGCCCCGGCACCGGCAGCAACAAGTGCGTGCGGCCCGGCGCGGAGTATAACGGCGAGGCCTGCGCGCAGCGGGTCACCATCGGCGGCTCCGGCCAGCCCTGCCGCGATGACAAGGACTGCCAGTACCAGCAGACCGTCGACGACAAGGGCAACGTCACCGGCCAGGGCAAGTTCATCGGCGAGATCTGCACCGGCCAGACGCACCCCAACCCGCCTGCCGCCTGGCCCGCGGCCAAGCGCTGCTGGGCGCCGATCGCCTGCGATCGCTCCTACCGCCTCTCCACCAACGACTACATCGCGCGGGGCGGCAGCGGCTTCAAGATCCTGGAGCGGAACACCACGCAGAAGAACCTCTACATCTCGCTCCGCGCCGCGGCCAAGGACTACATCCGCGGCATGGCCCCCTGCTCGCGCATCCCGGACAACTACGTCGTCGACGCGAACCACCCGAACGGGACCCCGCGGGCGCCGCGCTACGTGCTCACCGCCGATCAGGAGGCGAAGCTCAAGGTGATCGAGCAGGCGGCGGTGGCGGGGGACGTGCTCGGCGCCGACCAGGACCTGAAGGCGATCCGGGACGAGCTGCAGACGCGGCTGACCGCGCTCTACACCAAGACCGACCCCGACTCCAAGGCAGAGAAGGCCGGGCTGACCAACTTCCTCTCCTGCACCGACGACTCCTGCACCGACCCCACCAAGTGTATCGGGCTCGCGGCCCGCGACGTGTCGAGCTGCGCCAGCTTCAAGGTCGCGAACGTCGCCAAGTGCCAGGCCATCGCGCGCGTCCGCGCCGCCCTCCGCTGCCTCACGCTCCCCTGCGTGAACGCGAAGGAGGACGGCCGCCTGCAGCGCATCTTCGGCGCCACCTCCTCGGAGACCCCCGAGGAGCCGTGGCCCGAGTAGGCGCGGAGGCAGTGATCACGATGAGAGGCATGAGAGGAAGGACGAGAGGAAGGACGAGCATGAAGCGCGTCACCACGCTAGCCGCGGCGTTGCTGCTCCTCGGCGGCTGCAGCCGCAGCCACCCGCTGCAGAAGGAGGTCGGCTCCTTCCGCGTCACCTTCGTGGGCAAGCCGGAGCTCGGCACGGTGGACAAGCCGCTGCCCTTCTCCGCCACCCAGGCGCACAGCTTCACCATCGACGTGGAGGCGCTGCGCAACGACGCGCCGGATCAGATCGACGAGAACTACGACGGCACCGCCGTGGTGACGGTGGAGCCGACCGGCACGCTGGAGCCGGATCCGCTGGTGCTCGGCTTCGTGGGCGGCGTGAAGCGGAACATCAAGGTGTCGGTGACCGGCGCCTTCGGTCCCGTGCGCCTGGTCGCCGCGGACGTGGGCTACTGGCCGGCTCCGGACCCGAAGGCCGCCATCTGCAACAACGGCGCCGACGACGACGGCGACGGCATCGTCGACACTCCGGGCGGCAGCCCCGGAGTGCAGACGGGCGATCGTGGCTGCTACCTCGGCAGCGACGACACCGAGACCGGCGGCA
>JAKLHH010000422.1 GCA_022710245.1 Myxococcota bacterium | reverse complement strand
CAGCTGCGGCGTCGCGGGATCGTCACGGAAGCACTGCAGCCGCGGGCCGATCCGCTCCATCAGCTCCGGCGAGTGGAGCTCGGACATCGAGCGGCCGAGGAGCTCCTCGCGGGAGCGCCCGACGAGCCGGCAGAAGAAGGCGTTCGCCTCCACCACGCGGTCCTCGCGATCGGCGAAGACCACCCCCTCCTGCATCCCCGAGATCATCGCCTGGAGCTTGGCGGCCTCGCGGTCGGCGGCCTCCTTCGCCTCACCGAGCGCGCGCTCGGACTGCTGACGGAGGGAGACGTCGCGCACCACCGCCTGCAGGACCGGGCGGCCGTCGAGGTTCATCACGTCGAGGAGGACCTCGGCCGAAAACTCGCGCCCGTCGAGGCGACGGTGAAGCCAGACGAAGCGCAGCGAGCCGCGCGCCAGCGCCTCGGCCATGCGCCGCTCGGCGAGCACCCGCGAGGGCTCGCCGGAGGGCTGCAGGTCCGGCGAGAGGTCGGCCGGGTGCAGGGCGCGGAAGGCCGCCACCGAGTCGCACCCGAAGAGCTTGAGCGCCGCGGGGTTGCAGTCGAGGAAGCGGTGCTCGTCGAGGAGCATCGCGGCCTCGCTGGTCGACTCGAAGAGGGTGCGGAGCTTGGTCTCCGAGCGCCGCAGCGCCTGCAACGCGCGCTGTCGCTCGGAGACGTCGGTGGAGATGCCGCCGGTGCCGATCACGGCGCCGGCCGCGTCGCGGAGCGGGAACTTGATCGAGAGGTAGGCCCGCAGCCCGTCGGGGTGGGGGGCCTCCTCGTCGAGGAGCTGCACCACCCCGGAGGCCGCCACGCGACGGTCGTTCTCGCTGAAGCGCGCGGCGATCTCGGCGGGGAAGATCTCGTGGTCGCTGCGCCCGAGCACCTCCTCGCGGGTGCGGTCGACGAGCTCCAGGAAGCGGCGGTTGGCCTCGAGGTAGCGCCCGTCGCGGTCCTTCAGGTAGATGACCGAGGGGCTGTTCTCCATCATCAGGTCGAGGCGCGCGCGGAGGTCCCGCAGCTCGCGCTCTGCCCGCTGACGCTCCTCCCGCTCGGCGCAGACGGAGGCCTCCAGCTCGGCGATCCGTGCTTCCAGCAGCTCGACCCGGGGGGCGCGCTCCTCGGCCATGGCACCTCACAGGGTCCGCGCGGGACCCCACCTGATCATCGGCTGACCGCGCGGGTTCTTGACCCCCCGGCGGGCTTCGTGTCAGCGGGCCAGCGCCCGCCCGGTGTGGGAGGCCTCGCACGCGGCGATCGCGGCGGGAGGCCCGGCGGCGACCAGCCGGCCCCCTGCGCGCCCTCCCTCGGGGCCGAGGTCGATCACCCAGTCGGCAGCGCGGATCACGTCGAGCTGGTGCTCGATCACGAGGAGGGTGTGGCCGGCGGCGACCAGGCGGTCGAAGACCTCGAGGAGGCGCGCCACGTCCCTGGCGTGGAGCCCGGTGGTCGGCTCGTCGAAGAGGTAGAGGGCCGGCCCGGCCCGCTCACCGCGCCGCTCGAGGAGCGCCGCCGCCAGGAGCAGCCGCTGCCGCTCGCCGCCCGAGAGGGTGCGAGCCGGCTGCCCGAGCCGCAGATAGCCGAGGCCGACCTCGCCGAGGACAGCGAGCCCGCGGGTGAGCTCGCTCGCGCGCCGGCCCGGGAGCTCGCTCGCGAGCGCGGCGGCAGCCTCCACGGAGAGCGCCAGGAGCTCCGCGATGGAGTGTCCCGCGACGGTGCAGGCGAGGACCTCCGGTCCGTAGCCGCGGCCCCCGCAGTCCTCGCAGGTGACCCAGACGTCGGGGAGGAAGTCCATCGCGACGCGCAGGCGGCCGATGCCCTCGCACGCCTCGCAGCGCCCTCCCCGGGCCTGCGTCGAGAAGTGCTGCTTGCGCAGGCCGCGCGCCCGCGCCTCCTCGCTCTCGGCGAAGAGCGCGCGCAGCGGCTCGGCCAGGCCGGTGACCGTGGCGGGGTTGCTCCAGGGAGAGGTGCGGAGCGAGCTGCGGCCGACGCGGACGATCTCCGCGAACGGCGCGTGGAGCACGAGCTCGCGGCAGCCGACCGGCGTGCTGCTCGCCCCGCCGCTGGCGAGCGCGCGCTCCAGCGACGGCGCCAGCACCTCGAAGACGAGCGAGGACTTGCCGCTGCCGGAGACGCCCGTCACCACGATCAGGCCTCCCGCCGGGAGCTCGAGGTCGAGCGCCTGCAGGTTGTGCGCCGTGGCCGCGCGGAGGCTGATCCCCGGCGAGAGTGAGCGGGGCGGGCGCTCCGGCCGCAGCTCCGGCGGCCGCGCGCCGAGCACCGCCGCCGGCGGTCCCTGCGCCACGATGCGTCCACCCTCGCTCCCGGCGCCCGGTCCCACCTCGATCAGGTGGTCGGCCGCGGCCATCACCTCGGGATCGTGCTCGACGACGACCACCGTGTTGCCGGCGTCACGCAGCCCGTGGAGCAGGCCGATCAGGCGGCGCGTGTCCCGCGGGTGCAGGCCGAGCGTGGGCTCGTCGAGGACGTAGGTGATGCCGGTGAGCCCCGCGCCGAGCTGCGAGGCGAGCCGCACCCGCTGGGCCTCGCCGCCCGAGAGGGTGGAGGCCGGTCGATCGAGGGTGAGGTACTCGAGGCCGGCGTCGCGGAGGCGCTGCAGGCGCCGCGTAGCCTCGGCGCGCAGCTCGCGCGTCACCGCCAGCGCCTGAGCGTCGAGCGCCTCCTCGAGCCCCGCGACGAAGGCGAGGTTCTCGTCGACGGTCCGCGCCAGGAGCTGGGAGAGGTCGAGACCCGCCACGCGCACGGCGAGCGCCTCCGGGCGCAGCCGGCGGCCGCCGCAGGCCGGGCAGGGCGCGGGCGCCATCAGCTCCTCGAGGGCCTCGCCGCGGCGGTCGGCGTGGGTCCGCTCGTACTCCTGGCGCACCAGCTCGAGGAGCCCCGGCCAGCGCGAGCGGAACCGGTGGGTCCCGCTTCGCTTGCCGCGCACGTACTCCCAGGTGACCTCGAGCTCCAGCTCGCCGGCGCCGTGGAGCGCCACCTCGCGCGCGCGGGGCTCGAGCTCGACGAAGGGACGCGAGAGGTCGAGGCCGAGCGCGGCCGCGGCCGCGCCCAGCGTGGCCATCTGCTGCCCGTGGGGGTCGCCGTAGAGGCGCCCCAGCTTGTGGCCGTCCATGGCGCCGCCGGCCAGGGGGCGCGAGGGGGCGCTGATCAGGCGCGCCGGATCGCAGGCGAGGATGTGCCCGAGGCCGGCGCAGCGCGGGCAGGCGCCCTGCTCGGTGTTGGGCGAGAACATCGAGGCGGTGAGCGTGCGCGGGCCCACGAGGCCGCAGGCGCAGGCGCCTCCGCTGTGGGCGGCGCCGCAGCGCGGGCAGGCGCGGCTCCCGACACGGGCGTAGAGCAGCCGGTAGTGGTCGAGCAGGTCGGTCACCGTGCCGACGCTGGAGCGGGGGTTGCGGGAGGGTGCGTGCTGGCTGATCGCGATGGTGGGCGTCAGCCCCGAGGCCTCCTCCAGCTCGGCCTCCTCGCCCTGCCCGAGCAGGCGCCGGGCGTAGACGGAGAAGCTGTCCGCGAAGCGGCGCTGCCCCTCGGCGAAGAGGGTGTCGAAGGCGAGCGACGACTTGCCGCTCCCCGAGACGCCGGTGATCACGGTCAGCTGGTTGGCGGGGAGCAGGGCGTCGACGCCGCGCAGGTTGTGGGTCGTGACGCCGCGCAGCCGGATCGGCGGCGGCCCGGCCGGACGGGCGGGGGTGGGCGGGGCCGCCGGAGGTCCTTCGACCACGCGGGGCGCGGGGAGGACGACCTCGCGGAGCGCCGCGCCGGTCAGCGACGCCTCGGCCGCGGCCACCCGCTCCGGCGGCCCGCAGGCGACCACGCGCCCGCCAGCCGCGCCGCTCCCCGGCCCGAGGTCGACGACCCAGTCGGCGACCTTGATCACGTCGAGGTGGTGCTCCACCGCGAGCACGGTCGCGCCTCGCTGCACCAGCCCCTCGAGCGCGGCGAGGAGCAGGCTGAGGTCGGCCGCGTGGAGCCCGGTCGTCGGCTCGTCGAGGACGTAGAGCGTCCGTGCGGTGCCCGGCCGGGCCAGCTCCGCGGCGAGCTTCACGCGCTGCGCCTCGCCGCCGGAGAGCATGGTGGCCGGGTGGCCGAGCGCGAGGTAGCCGAGCCCGAGCGCGCAGAGGGTCTGCAGGGGGCGCGCGAGCGCAGCGTCCTCGGCGAAGAAGGCCGCCGCCTCCTCGATGGGCAGCTCGAGCACCTCGGCGACGCTGCGGCCGCGGTGGCGCACCGCCAGCGTCTCCTCGCCGAAGCGGCGCCCGCCGCACGCCTCACAGCGGACCGCGACCGCGCCGAGGAAGTGCATCCCCACCTGCACCACGCCGGCGCCCTCGCAGACCTCGCAGCGGCCGCCCTTCACGTTGAAGGAGAAGCTCCCCTTGCCGAGCCCGCGGCGCGCGGCCTCGGGCTCGGCCGCGAAGAGGTCGCGGACGCGGTCGAAGAGCCCGGTGTACGTGGCCGGGTTGGAGCGGGGCGTGCGACCGATCGGCGCCTGATCGATCTCGATGATCTTGTCGGGGCGCGGCCCGTCTGCCAGGCCGTCCCTGAGCGCGCGGAGGACCTCCTCGACCAGCGTCGACTTGCCCGCGCCGGAGACACCCGTGACCACGTTCAGCGCGCCCGCGCGGAGCTCGACGGAGAGGCCCTGGAGGTTGTGCCGCGTGAGGTGCGTGAACCGCAGCGGGACGCCCTCGCGGCGCCGGGTCGGGACAGGGATCCGCTCGCGCCCGCCGAGGAAGGCGGCGGTGCGGCTGCGCGCCGGCCCCGCTGGCTCGCCCGGGCCCGGCGCGAGGAGCTCCGACGCTGGCCCGCAGTAGAGGAGCTCGCCGCCGGCCGCGCCGGCCGCCGGCCCGAGGTCGACCAGCCAGTCCGCGCCGCGCATCACCTGCTCGTCGTGCTCGACCACGAGGACGGTGTTGCCGCGGTCACGGAGGCGGCGGAGGACGCCGAGGAGCCGCGCGGTGTCGCGGTGGTGGAGGCCGAGCGAGGGCTCGTCGAAGACGTAGAGCACCCCGCCGAGGTCGATGCCGGCGAGCCGCGCCAGGCGCAGGCGCTGCGCCTCGCCGCCGGCGAGGGTCGTCGCGTCGCGGTCGAGGGTCAGGTAGCCGAGCCCGAGCTGCTGCAGGACCTCGCCGCGCAGGGCGACCTGCGCGCGCACGGCGGCCTCGACGGCTTGCCCCGCGGACGCGGGGGTGGAGCCTGCGCCGGCGAGCTCCTCCTCGCACCAGCGCCGCAGCTCGTCGATGGGCAGCGCGGCGATCTCGGCGATGCCGCGCCCGCGCACGGTGACGGCCCTGGCCTCCTCGCGCAGGCGGCTCCCGCCGCAGGCGCTGCAGGGGAGCGAGCGCACGAAGCGGAGGATGCTCGGGTTGCGCTTCTGCCGCAGGATCTGCTCGATCACCGGCAGGATGCCCTTGTAGGTCCCCTCCTCGCGGGGGCGCGCGGTGATGCCGGTCCAGCGCAGCCGCGACGAGAGCGGGTGCTTCCCGTAGGGGATGCGCAGGCGGTCGGAGCCGCGGAGCACCACGTCGCGCTGCTCCTCGGTGAGCTCCGCCCAGGGGAGGTCGACGCTGAAGCCGTGGGCGCGGCAGACCTGGTCGAGGACCTCGAGGGTGACCTGCGAGTACATCAGGTAGCCGTTCGGCGTGGTGACGCGGAGCGCGCCCTCGCGCAGCGTGCGCCCGGAGTCGGCCACGAGCAGCTCCGGGTCGACCCGGTCCTCGACCCCGAGCCCCTTGCAGGCGGGGCAGGCGCCGTGCGGCGAGTTGAAGGAGAAGAGGCGGCGCTCGAGGGGCAGGCGCATGCCCTCCGGCGCGACGCCGACCCGCGCCCAGAGGAGGCGCAGCAGATCGTAGAGCTCGGTCAGCGTGCCGACCGTCGAGCGGGGCGAGCGCACGACGGCTGTCTGGTCGACGGCGACCGCGGGCGAGAGCCCCTCGACGCCGAGCGCGGCGGGCCGCGAGACCTTGCCGAGGAACTGCCGCGCGTAGGACGAGAAGGTCTCCAGGTAGCGGCGGCGCCCCTCGGCGCAGATCGTGTCGAAGGCGAGCGAGGACTTGCCCGAGCCGGACGGGCCGGTGACCACGATCAGCGCACGGCGCGGGAGCTCGAGGTCGAGGCCCTTCAGGTTGTGCTGGCTCGCGCCACGGATGGCGATGGTCTCGTGCGGCATCGACGGCGCGCACGCTAGCATGGCTGGCGCGGGGCCGGCTACTGCGGGCTGCGGCGGCCTACTTGCAGGTGGCGAAGGCGAAGAAGACGCCGCTGATGTTGGCGCCCACCGTGGCGGTCCAGGCGATCCCGACGCCATAGCTGTTGGCGGCGATGGCGGTCTGCGCGGGGGTCGTCACGCTGGCGGCGACCTTCGTGTAGGCGCCCGGGATCACCGCGCCGCTGAGGTTGCTGACGAGCGGCATGGTGGAGACGCTGCCCGTGGCTGGGTCCACCACCGCGCCGATGATCATCGCGGTGGGGGCGTGCCGGGCGAGGGCCAGCTCGCGGCCGGCGAGGAGCACGGTCTTGCTGGCGCCAGCGGACGTCCGCCGGGTCAGCAGCGTCTGTCCGCTGGTGGTGGTCCAGGCCATCCAGAGCGCGCCGCCGTCGCCGAGGAGGGCAGGGCGGACCGGCGCGGCGGTCTCCTGGCAGAGGTTGTTCGTACAGGTGGCGCCGCTCTGGCAGGGGGTGCTGACGTCGCAGGTGGCGCCGACCGGGACGGTCGCCCAGTTGCTGTTGCCGAAGG
>JAKLHH010000421.1 GCA_022710245.1 Myxococcota bacterium | reverse complement strand
GCTCCGGCTTCTTCTCCGGCGGCGTCACGGCCGGGGTCTGCTCCGCGAGCCGCTTCTCCAGGTTGTCGATGCGCAGCTTCACCGTGGGCTCGGCCGCGCCCTTCTGCAGCTCCAGGTACCGCTTGTAGCTGTCGATGGCGGACTTGAGGTTGCCGAGGTTCTCGTGACAGCGGCCGATGTTGAAGAGCAGCCCGGGGAGCGGCGTCAGCTTGTACGCCTTCTCGAACTCGGCGAGCGCCTCCTTGTAGTTGGCCACCGAGTAGTAGGCGTTGCCGGTCTCGAAGTGCTTCTTGGCCAGGTCGCGGGAGGGATCGTCCCCGGGCTGGGCGAGCGCCGCGGCGGGGACAGCGAGCACGAACGCGAGGAGCACGATCACAGATCGCATGGAGGCTCTCTCCGGTGGACAAGGTGGTGGAAGCCCAACGATACCACAGCCGGGCGGCGAAGTGTTGGTCGCGGCGGCTCCGCTCGAGGGCCCCGACCTGGGCAATGACTTCGAGGTTGTGGCTAGGGGGTCCAGGTCAGGCAGAGGTAATGGTAGCTGCCGCCGCAATAGCCCGAGTAGTGCGTCGCGATCCAGGTCGCGTCGGTGGCGGTCGGGGTGCCGTACTGCCCATCGTTCCCCCCGATGACGCTCCAGCCGGAGCAGGTGCTGTTGGCCACGGCGCCGGTCGACAGGCTCCCCGAGAACCAGTAGTTCGAGGTGACGCCGGCGGTCTCCAGCGAGATCTTGATGCTGCCGTCGAGGAGGTCCGCCCAGCTGTCGGCGATCACGGCGCCGCCCGGCCCCAGGATCGGCCGGCCGGTGGGGACGCCCTGGGTCGCCGGCAGTCCTGCGATCTGGTCGCTCGAGCTGATGCTGATGAACCCCACCGAGGCGGAGGTCCCGAGACCGCTGTAGCTCGCGTTGACCGCGGAGGCGCAGCGGCTGTTCATGGTCGCGCGAGTCCCGCCGACGACGCCCTGGGCAGGCCCGGCCGAGACCAGGTAGAGCGGCCGCACGCAGGTGTTGCCCACCTTCAGGTAGCCGGCGTTGCAGGTCCACGCGCAGAGCGCCGGCGCGGTGAAGGCGCCGCTCGCCTGGCAGGTGATGGTGACGTTGCCGGACGTGTCCGTCGAGTTCGGCGGGCTTCCGTTGTTGGGGTCGCAGGCCACGACCTTGCTCTGCAGGCAGCTCGCGCCGTCCTTGCAGTAGCTCGCGTTGCAGCTCCAGCCGCAGGCGGCCGGCGGCGCGAAGGCGCCGCTCGCCTGGCAGCCGACGGTGACGTTGCCGGCCGTGTCCGTCGAGTTCGGCGGGCTTCCGTTGTTGGGGTCGCAGGCCACGAGCTTGCTCTGCAGGCAGCTCGCGCCCTCCTTGCAGTAGCTCGCGTTGCAGCTCCAGCCGCAGGCGGCCGGCGGGGCGAAGCCGCCGCTCGCCTGGCAGGCGACCGTGACGTTGCTGGTCGTGTCCGTCGAGTTCGGCGGGTTGCTGTTGCTGGGGTCGCAGGCCACCTGCTTGTTCGGCGCGCACTTGTTGCCGTCGAGGCAGCTGGCCGGCGGGCTGCAGGTCGGCAGCAGGTCGGGCTTCGGCGCGTCGATCTTGAGGTCCGGCTTGAGGTCGGGCTTGCTCGTGCCGTCCTTGCGCAGGTCGACCTTGCTCGTGCCGTCCTTGCGCAGGTCGACCTTGCCCGCGTCGGGTTTGCCGTCGGTGAGCCGGCGATCGGTCGACGCCAGATCGAGGCCAGCCTCGGCCCCGCGCAGGTCGACGCCCGCCTCGGGGAGCGGCGTGCCCTTCTTCACGCAGGTCTGCTGCGCGACGACGCACTGGTAGCCCTCGGGGCAGCCGGGGCTCGCGGCGCTGCAGTGGTAGGTGGGCGGCGGCTCCGCCGTGAAGGTGCATCCTCCCAGGAGCCCCGCCAGGCTCACGGTGACGACGAACTGCGATCGCATCTCGACCTCCGAGCGGCTCGACGGACCTGACCTGCGGTCCGGCGGTGCGACAACGCCTGCGCCCCGCGGTGAGGGCTGACTTTACCACAGCCGCGCGCCTTCGGCGTGGCGCTGCGATCGATCGCGCGCGTCGCAATCGATCGCGCACGCCAGGGTCAGCGCGACCTGCTGGTGACCCGTGAAGCGCCCGGTGCTCGCCAGCCCGTGATCTCTCCGGTCAGGGGCATCAGGGGCAGCGCGACCTTGACGCCGCCTCACGGCTGCCGCTAGCCTCCGCCGCCAGAGTCGCAACCCGGGGCAGGAGCACCCCGAGGCAGGAGCACTCCGATGGAAGCACCCGAGCTGCCGGAAGCCAAGGATCCGTGCTCCTCGTCTGACGCAATGTGGGTCTGGACCTGCCGGCCTGGCTTCGAGGGGGACCTCGCCGAGGAGCTCACCCGCGCGAAGGCTCGCCCTGACCCTCGCGGGTTCGGGCCCTCGATGGTCGGCAGCGAAGTCGCCCCCCATCCTGGCGCCTCCGCAGGAGGCGAGCAGGGCGACGTGCGGCGGTCTCATCCCGGAGCGGCCGGAGGCCGCGAGGACCCGCACTTGCAACCGTCGGCCTGGCCGGTCTTCGCCCGCGCCGGCTTCGCCCTCGAGGCGGAGCTGGCGCCCGCGCCCGCCGAGGCCGCCGCGGCCCTCGCGCGCGCCCTCGACGCGGCCGCGGCTGGCGAGCGCCGCGCCTGGCTCCTCCAGGCCTGGGTCCCTGACGCCGACGCCACGAACCCGCTCGCGCCTCGCGTCGCCGCCCTGGCGGGCGAGGTGGTCGCCGCGCTCGAGGCCGCGCGGCCCGACCTCGCGCTGCGCCGCGCCGAGGAGCCGATCGACGCGGTCCGCTACGGCGGGCTCCTCGGCCAGCTGTGCCTGCTCTCGCCCGAGCGGCTGCTGGTCGGCGCCCTGCGGGCCGAGCACAGCCCGACGCTCAGCGCCGGCGGCCGCGCGCGCTCGCGCATGCCGCGCGAGGCGCCCTCGCGGGCCGCGCGCAAGCTGGTCGAGGCCTTCGACTGGATCGGCCGGGCGCCCGAGGCCGGTGAGCTCTGCGTGGACCTCGGCGCCGCGCCGGGCGGCTGGACCGCGGTCCTCCTCGAGCGCCGCGCCCGCGTCATCGCCGTCGATCCCGCGCGCCTGACCGCCCCGCTCCGGAAGCGGCGCGGCCTGCTGCACCTGCAGCGGAGCGCCTTCGACTACACGCCCGACGAGCGCGCCGACTGGCTCTGCTGCGACATGGCCTGGCGCCCGCTCGAGGTGGCCGCGCTGCTCGCCAAGTGGGGCCGCCGCCGCTGGGCGAGCACGCTCTGCGCCAACCTCAAGCTGCCGATGAAGCAGCGGGTGACCTTCGTGGAGAAGATCTGCGCGGCGGTCGCCGAGGGCGGCTGGCAGGATCTGCGCGCGCGGCAGCTCTACCACGACCGCGAGGAGTTCACGCTCACCGCCTGGCGATCGTAGTCCTCCTGCCTGGACGCCCGCAGGCCGCGAGCAGGGCGCCAGCGTCGCTCATGTTGCACTGCAAAAAGTCATTGACGCCATGCGGTAAGGCGGACTATGGATGATCGTCACGCTGTGCAACATGGCGCCTCCGCGCCGCTGGAGAGGGAGAGGAAACCATGATCCGCAAGGTAGAGCTCGCAACCCCGAGGCCGCAGACTCTCTTCGCCGAGCCGAGCCCCCTCGGGCTGATCGGGCTCGCCATCGCCTGCGCCGCGCTGATCCCGATGGCGCTCGGCTACGGGCTGAGCCCGGTCGAGCTCAAGGGCACGATGAAGACGGCCGCGATCTTCTGCCTCTTCTTCGGCGCTGGCTGCCAGTTCCTCGCCGGCATGATGAGCTTCGCCAACAAGAACCTCTTCGGCGGCACCCTCTTCACCGCCTTCTCCTTCAGCTGGCTGACCAACTACTGGGCGCTCAACGCCTTCGCTGACGGGGTCTACGCCACTGCCTCCACCGTCTTCGCCGTCGACGTGACGATGCTCATCATCTTCATCGTCTTCACCTACGGCTTCGGCTTCTTCTCCAAGCTGCTCTTCGTCTTCCTCCTCGACATCGACCTCCTCTACGTCGCCAAGGTCGCCAAGTTCGGGCTGGTCAAGGCGGGCGTGCTCGCCGCCGCGAAGCCGCTCGACCTCGCCATCCTCCTCTTCACCGTCGCGCTCGCCGCCATCGCCCTCTGGCTCGCCTTCGGGACGATGATCAACATCACCGCCGGCAAGCAGCTCTTCAAGATCCCTGGCCCGCTCTTCCAGGCGCCGCGCCGGCAGGGCTACGACTGGTCGCTGCGCTTCAACCTCTTCGACGTCCTCTACAAGCACTGGCAGGAGCACGCCTTCGAGGAGATGACGCTGGAGGACCTGCAGGCGAAGCTGAAGCAGGCCGGCGTCGAGCGGAACATCATCCCCGACCTCTTCTACCTGAAGGAGTACGGCGCGCTCGAGCTGGTGGTCAACGGCGTCCCCAACCAGCCCAAGACGGTGCGGCTCACCGCGGGCGGCATCGACCTCTACGAGCAGCTGATCCTCAAGAAGTACGAGTTCGCCGCCTGAGCGCCCCGCTGCCGCCGGTTGCCCACGGTCAGAGCAAGGTTGCCCCTCCTTACACATCCTGACGCTGCAGAGGCTTGCCACGCTGCGGCAAAAAAACGTATGCTGCTGCCATGAACGGCCGGTGGCGCTACGTCCTGCCCAACCTCGTCACCTGCCTCAGCATCGTCGCCGCGCTGATCTCGATCGCCGAGGCGATCAGCGGCCACTTCGACTCATCGGCCTGGTACATCAACCTCTGCGTCCTCCTCGACAAGGCCGACGGCACCGTCGCCCGCGCCCTGAAGGCGTCCAGCCGCTTCGGCATCGAGATGGACAGCCTCTCGGACCTGGTCAGCTTCGGGGTCGCACCGGCGATCCTGATCATCTCCTTCCTGACCGGCAAGGGCGCCGAGACCCCGCTCGCCACGCTCCCGCTCTACCGCGCCGCCGTCTATGCGGGCTGCTTCCTCTACGTGATCGGGGCCGCGCTGCGCCTCGCCAAGTTCAACGTCCTCACCGACGTCTACGGCAAGGAGTTCTTCTTCGGCATCCCCACCACCACCTGCGGTGCGCTGGTCAGCTGCGCCTTCCTCACCGCGCGCAAGTACAGTGCTCCGCCGCTCGTCTTCGAGCTGGCGCCGGCGCTGATGCTGGTCTTCGCGCTGCTGATGGTGAGCCGCCTGCCGCTGCCCAAGATCGGCAAGCGCAAGACGCTGGTGATGAACGTCTTCACGCTGGCGAGCCTGCTCTTCGTCTACGTCTTCGCCCTGCTGCGCATCCTGCCCGAGTACCTCCTCGCGCTCGGCCTCATCTACCTCATCCCGGGGCTGATCTGGGCGCTCGCCAAGGGGATCAAGCCGCCGAAGCTCTCGCCCAGCGCCGCCAAGGCGGCCCCGCCGCCGCAGCGGTCGGTGGACGACGACTCGATGATCGACGAGTCGATGATCTCCGACTCGCCCGCCGCCTCGGCGCCCTCGCTCCCCGAGGGTGAGGTCGAGCGCTCGCCCGTCGCGGACTAGCTGCCGCGGTTCCACGTCGGCTCGCTCACGACATCTTCCCAGCAAGTCGAGGCGGCACCGGTGATCCACGGCGCCGGATGAGCGGGTCCGAGGGAACGATCACGCGCTAGCGATCGCGGAGGAAGAACCGCCGCCCGCCGAGGATCTTCTCGCGCGTGAGGCGGCGCTGGTGGAGGTTGAGCGGCAGGAAGGAGAGCGCCGAGAAGAGAGAGGTCGCGCCCGAGCGCGCGAGCCGCTCGGCGATGGAGCGCGCGCTGTAGAACTCGCGCCAGGTCCGCTGCCAGCCCGCGTACAGCTGCTCCGCGCTCATCTTCCGCGGCCGGAACAGCGGGCGCTCGTCCTCTCGCGGGCGCAGCCACCAGCGCTCGTCGAGGAGGCGCCCCTCGGCCTGCAGCCGCCGGTGGAGGCGGGTGCCCGGGTAGGGCGTGGGCATGGCGAAGAGCGCCATGATCACCCCGGAGCGCACCGCCAGCTCCAGCGTGCGATCGAAGATGTCTTCGCCGTCCTCGTCGAGGCCGAGGACGAACGAGGCCCAGACCGCGATCCCGTGCTGGTGCAGCCGGCGCACCACGTCGAGATAGCGCTCGGGGTGGTTCTGCCGCTTGCCGCAGCCGGCCAGGCTCGCCGCGTTGACGCTCTCGAAGCCGACGAAGAGCGCCTGGCAGCCGGCCGCGCGGAGCAGCCGCAGGTTCTCCTCGCGCTCGAGGCCGGAGAGCGAGGCCTGGCCGAACCAGCGCAGGCCGAGCGGCGCGATCTCCTGCAGCAGACGCCGCGAGTGCTGCGGGTGGCCGAGGATGTTGTCGTCGGCGAACATCACCCAGCGCCCGTCGAGCGCCTCGAGCTCGGCGGCGAGGTGGCTGGGGTCGCGCAGGCGGAACTCGCGCCCGAAGAACGGCGTGACCGAGCAGAACTCGCAGTCGAAGGGGCAGCCGCGCGAGGCCTGCACCGTGTGGATGGGCACGTAGCGGCGCGAGCGGAACAGCTCGCGCCGCGGCCGCGCGGGGCGGCGGTAGTCGGGGAGCTCGGCGTGGCGATAGAGCGGGCGCAGACTCCGGCGCCGCGCGTCCTCCAGGACCTGCTCCCAGAGCCCCTCGGCCTCGCCGACGACCACGGCGTCGCAGTGCTGCAGCGCCTCCTCGGGGAGCGCCGTCGCGTGGATCCCCCCCATCACCACCGGCACTCCCGCGCGGCGGTACTGATCCGCGAGCTCGTAGGCGCGGAGCACGCTCTTGCTGGTCGCGGTGATCGCCGCCAGGTC
>JAKLHH010000420.1 GCA_022710245.1 Myxococcota bacterium | reverse complement strand
CCTGCGCGCCTGCGTGGAGAAGGCCCGGCAGGGCTGCCGCTGGGTGGGCCAGAAGCTGACGCCGATGAAGCAGGCCGCGAAACAGGGCTGCCGCTGGCTGGGCAAGCAGGCGAGGTGGGCGCTCCCCGTGAGCTGCCTCGCGCTGATCCCCTCGGTCGCGCACGCCGCGGGCCCCGGCACGCTCCTCACCACCCTCGGCGGCGGACAGCTGGCGCTCCTCGGCGGCGCCGCGGCGGTGGTGGCGGTCGGCGTCGGCGGCGGCGTGATGTACTACCGCGGGCGCAGCGCCGATCGCGACTGGGTGGGCTCGGAGGCCTGCGCGCTGATGCGCCGCGCCGAGGGCGGCGCCTGCGTCGTCGACGACGCGCGCCGTGCCTACCAGCAGGCGGTCACCGAGCAGACGCAGGCCCAGGGCGGCCCGGGCAAGCTGCGCCGGGCGGCCGAGCGCAAGCTCGCCGGGAGCGCGCTCGCCGCGGCCTACGCCGAGCTCCTGCAGAGCAGCGGCGGCAGCGGCCAGGGGCGCCAGGTCGCGGGGACCTCGCCCGGCAGCTGGAAGGGCACGCTGGATGGGCTCGAGCGCACGGCCATGACCCAGGGCTTCGAGGGCCAGCTGGCCCTCGGCCTGGATCGGCTACAGCAGGAGATCGGGACGGAGTCCGCCAGCAAGTCGCGCCACCAGGGCGCGCTCCAGGGCTTCGAGAAGCAGACGCGCTTCTTCGCCAAGCAGATGAAGACGGACCTGGCGAAGGTCAAGGCGCAGGTCGCGAGCTTCGGCGGCGAGATCGACGCGGAGCGCGAGCTGGTGCAGACCAAGACCAGCGCCATGCGCGGCCGCCTGAGCGACCGGCTGGCGCAGGGGGACGCGACCTACCGTCAGCGGCGCACGCGGCTCGGCAGCCTCGACGAGCTGCACCGCGGCAAGCTGCAGCCCCTCTCCCAGCTCGCCTCCGAGGTGGTGAGCGCCCTCGACGAGGTCGAGTCGGCGCGCAGCAGCGAGACGATGAACCTCGCGCTCGCCGCCTCGCGGACCCACGTCGCGGTGCCGAAGTCGCGCACCGTCGGCGAGGGTCAGAACCAGCGGATGGAGTACTACACCGAGTACGAGGACCAGAGCGGGATCTACCGGGCGCTCGCCGCCAGCAACGCGGCGACCGCGAGCTCGGCGGCCTCCACGGCAGAGTCGAAGATGAGCGAGGTGAACCGCCGGCTCGCCGAGCTGCGCGGTGACCGGACCCTGGCGGCCGAGCGGCTGGTCGCGCCGCAGGGGACCTCCGCCAGGGTGGCGAGCGGCCCCGGGGCGTTCTCCGACTACGTGCTGCCGCCGGCGTTCAACCTGATCTCCAACGTGCTCACCAACTACGGGAGCGCGAAGACCGCCTTCCTGCCGGTCAAGGGCGCCATCGATCAGGTGGTGAGCACGCTCTCCGAGCGGCGCACCGGCGAGCGGAGCTGGATCGACGCCCAGATCGATCAGCGCCTGCAGCAGGAGCGCGCGCAGGCCCAGGCCGCGCGCTGACCCCTCGCTACTTGATGGTGATGGTGAAGGGCCCATACGCGGCGGCGCAGGTGCTGCCGACTGCGAGGTGGTAGGTCCCGGTCGCGGGTGGCGTGAAGCTGACGCTTGACGGCACGCCGAGGGGTGTCGGCGGCGTGATCGCCCCCTGGCTGCAGCTCGCCCCGATCGCGGCGGCCTCGCAGCTCGCCCCGAAGACGTAGAGGCGCGCAGCGTCCAGCTGCGGGGTCAGGGTGAAGGTCGTGCTCTGGCCGGCGACGAGCGGCAGCGAGTAGTAGACCTGCCGATCGCCGAGGGCGGCGCCGCCACAGCTCACGGCGGTGCCAGCGTGGCTCCAGAGGGTCGAGCCCACGACGGTCTGCGCGCCCGACTTGAGGAGGACGGGGGCGCTGCAGCGGTAGCCCGGCGCGCCCTCCGGGCTCCCACAGTCCGCTTCGGTGCACTCCCCGGAGCTGGCCTTGAGCTGCAACGTGAAGTCCCCCGCCCGCGCTGCCTCCACGCTGCCGAGCGCGAGGTGGTAGGTCCCCGGCTGCGGCGGCGAGAAGCCGAGCGTGGTCGTGCCTGACGCGAAGGGAGCGCTCCACCCCGGGCGCGCGCACGCGGCCTCCACCGCCGCCGGCGCACAGCCGCCGTCGAAGAGGAAGAGCACCCCGGCGAAGGAAGCGGTCACCCCGACCAGGTAACGCTCGCCGTCGAGCTCGACGCGGTAGCTGACGTGCGGACCGGCGAGGGGGGCGCAGTAGCCGCAGCGGACGCCGGTGGGAGCGGGAGCGCCGAGCGTCGACCCCTTGACCGTGGCCTGCCCCTGGACCAGCGCGAGCCGCGGCGCCTCCGTGCAGCCCGCCAGCAGTCCCGCCGGAGACGGGCCCTCGAGCGCGATCGCGGCGCCGTCGAGGAGCGCGCGCGGCGCAGCGTCGCTCGCTGCCGCGGTGTCGCCCCCCGCCTCCTGCGAGGCGCAAGCGGTGCAGAGGAGCGCGAGGCAGAGGAGCGCGTGGGTGGGGCGCAGGCTGGGCATGGGGTCTCCGCTTTCTGACAGGGGTTATGCCAGGCGAATGCCAGGCCCGGACACGGAGCCAACCGTGTGTAACCTCGGAGTCAACGCCCCGACGACTCGTCGCCGCGAGCAACCCTTGCGCGCAGCGGGTGGGCGCAGCGCGCAAGCGTTGCCCCGCGCGGCCCTCAACCCCCCGCGCTGGTGTAGCGCCGGAGCGCCCCTTTCCAGACGGTCCGCGCCAGCAGCCCGAAGGCGAGCGCGCCCGCGAAGGCAGCGAGCGCGCGCCAGGGCGAGAGGCGGCCGAGGATGGCGAGCGCGGGGTAGGTGGTCATCACCGCGAGCGGGATGACGAAGGTGAAGAGGAAGCCCACCACGCCGCGGAAGACCGAGGCGGGCCAGCGCGCGGCGTCGTAGATCGAGGAGAAGAGGAACGAGAGGTTGTCCACCTTGACCACGTAGAAGGCGAGGCTGATGACCAGGATCCAGATCGAGTAGAGGAGCATCACCGCGGTGACGAGGAGCCAGGCGGTGAGGAGCACGGAGACCGCGTCCGGGCGGTGGCCGAGACGGTGGAGCGCGAAGCCGAGGAGGGCGAGCCCGGAGAGGACGTCGGCCAGCCGGCTCAGCTCGAAGCGCGCGGTGGAGACCATGAACTGCGCGTCGACCGGCTTGAGCAGGAGGAAGTCGAGGGTGCCGGTGCGGATGTGCTCGACCACCGCCTGCAGCGCCGGCTGGATGGCGCCCTCGAGGATGCCCTTGAGGCAGGTGAACCAGGCGACCACGACGAGCGCCTCGGCCCAGGACCAGCCAGCGACGCTCTGGCGCTGTCCGAAGAGCACCACCAGCGGCACCAGCGAGGCGGCGATCCAGACGAGCGAGAGGAGCATGTCGATGAAGAAGTCGAGCCGGTACTGCATCATCAGCAGCAGCGCGGCGCGCAGCTGGACCCCGAGGAGGCGCGCGTAGCGGAGCACGGCTCAGCCTCCGAAGGCCGCGTAGCGGCGCAGGCCGCGGCGCCAGACGCCGAGCGCCGCCGCGAGGACGAGGACGGCCCAGCCCCACTGCACGCCGACGAGGGCGAGCGCCTCCAGGCGACCGCGCAGGCCGAGGGCGAGCTCGACGGGGAGCGAGAGCTGGTAGCGGAAGGGGAGCCAGTCCACCGTGGCGCGCAGCCAGGGCGGGAAGAGCTGGAGCGGGATGGTGTAGCCGGAGAGGACGAAGTAGCAGGCGAAGTAGAGCCGGAAGACGCCGAGCGAGCTCTCCCAGAAGAAGCCGAGCGCGCCGATCAGCGCCATGGCGCCGAAGGTGATCGCCCAGCCGCCGAGGAGCGCGAAGGGGAGCAGCCCGAGGAGGACCGGGTCGTGGGTGAAGTGGCGGGTGCCGAGCCAGAGGAGCGCCACCGCGGCGATGGGCAGGCAGAGCAGCGCGCGGAAGGGCTGCGCCGAGAGGTTCTCGGCGGCGTAGGCGAGGAAGGGGTGGACCGGCCGCAGCAGGCGGCGGGCGATGGTCCCCTGCCGGATCTCGAAGTTCATCTCCCAGGCCACCCAGGAGCCGGTCACCAGCCGCACCATCAGCGTGACGAGGAAGTACGCCCCGAACTCCTTCTCGCCGAAGCGGCCGATCGGCTGCTCGCGCGCCACCGCTGCCCAGAGGAAGAGCATGATGATGGGCATGTTGGTGGAGAGGATCCAGACGAGGAACTCGCCGCGGTAGGCGATCGCCTCGGCGAAGCCGACCCGGAGCATGGTGGGGAAGGCGCGGGCCAGGCGGCGCAGGGTGCCCGGACGCTGCGCGCTGATCGCCTCGCTCACGAGCCCTCCCCCTCGCGGGCGGGCACCTCCCCGGTGGAGGCGCCGGGAGGGGGCTCGCGGCGCTCCGCGCGCGCCCGGCTGAAGAGATCGGCGAGGACCTCCTCGAGCGGGGGATCCTCGACGGTGAGGTCGACGACCGGCAGGCGAGCGAGCGCAGCGGCGACGACCGGGTTCATCGCCTCGGGGCGGACGCGCAGCACGACCAGCGCGTCGTCGTGCGAGACGAGCTCGGCGCCGAGCGCCTCGACGTCGGCCCGGGCCGCCGGGGCGCCGAGCCTCAGGGAGACGCGCTTCTCCGGCCGCGCCGTGCGCACCAGCCCCTCGATGGAGCCGTCGTAGGTGATGCGCCCGCGGTCGATGACGATGATGCGCGGGCAGAGCGCGGCGACGTCGGCCATGTAGTGGCTGGTGAGGAGGATGGTCGCGGCGTGGCGCTCGTTGTACTCGCGGATGAAGCGCCGCACGACGGCCTGCATGGTGATGTCGAGGCCGATGGTCGGCTCGTCGAGGAAGAGCACGCGCGGGCGGTGGAGCAGCGCCGCGGCGAGCTCGCACTTCATCCGCTCGCCGAGGGAGAGCTGGCGGGTCGGCTTGCCGACCAGCTCCTTGAGCTCGAGGAGCTCGGTCAGCTCGCCGATCGTCTCCGTGAACTGCCGCCGCGGGATGTCATAGATGGCGCGGTTCAGCTCGAAGGTCTCCGCCGGCGGGAGATCCCAGAGCAGCTGCTGCTTCTGCCCCATCACCAGCATGATCGAGCGGAGGAACTCGGCCTCGCGCGCGGCCGGCCGGAAGCCCGCGACCGCGAGCGTGCCCGAGGTCGGGTGGAGGAGCCCCGAGAGGGCCTTCAGCGTGGTGGTCTTGCCGGCGCCGTTCGGGCCCAGGAAGCCCACCCGCTCGCCGGCGGCGAGCTCGAAGCTGATCCCGTCCACCGCGCGGACGGTGTCGTAGCGGCGGTGCACCAGCGAGCGGAGCGCGGCCAGCACCCCCGGGGGCCGGGTGTGCACGCGGTAGTGCTTGGTCAGGTCGCGGACCGAGATCATGGCGTGAAGGTCACCTCGGCGCGACGCGTCGGGGAGCGCCCGGTTATTCTGGGAGAACGCGGTCCCCACTGCAAGCCGCCTCATCCGAGGTCCCGAGGTCAGGCGCTCCGCCTTCGCCCCGCTACCTCATCCCGGATCGAAGCTTGTCGCGCGTGGCGAGAGGCGCAGCCACTTGAGTGGCGACCTCGATCCGGCCCCGGCCGCAGGCTCCGAGGCCTAAGAAGAGCTCCCCGCTGAATCCTTTTCGAGCCTTGCTCGAGATCCTCTCCTGGCGTGTGGCTTGCTACCGAAGTTCGTCGGAAGACACAGCACCCTCCCTGGAAGGAGCCTCTCATGCGACTCGTCCTCTCGCTCTCGCTTTGCCTGCTGACTGGCGGCATCGCTCTCGCCGACAGCCCTCGCCCGCACCCAGAGACCGCGGCTTTCGGTCGTCAGCCCGCGGCGACCCGACAGACAGCGGCGGCTCTTCGCGGCTCGATCACCACGTCGAACCTCCCCCTCCGGTTCCAGCAGGGGGCTTCACGCACGCTGGACCAGGCCTTGACGCTGAGGCCGGGCGCCAAAGATCGCAACGACGCGGTGGTTCGTGAACCAGCCCTTGGTGGTGGCGTTCACGCCTGGGTGAGCTTCGCAGGGCAATCCGGCCAGCACCAGCGCGCGAAGTATGTCTCGGTGACGCCGGTGGACGGACGATCATCGCTGGCGACGAAGACCACCCACTACCAGACGAATGGCTCGATGCGCGAGCTCTGGCGCGACGTGATCCCGGTCGGCCAAGGGTATCACCTGGAGCAGGTCAGTCTCAGCCGCGGGCAGAAGGCCGGCAACAGCGTCACGACTACGAGCACCGTCACGAAGCACTTCCTCGTCGACGGCGCGGGCCGCCGGGTGATGGCTGTCTCGGCCGACCAGGCGCTGGACCTCAAGTATGGCGGGCTGATCGTCCGCGGCCACAACCTCGCCGTCCGCAACGGCAGCCGCGTCGTCCCCCTCACCCCACAGTGAGCAGGACGTCATGGCGGGCGGCTCTTCCGTCAATCCTAGCTGACGGACGAGACACGCCTCGCCACCGGCGTCTTCACCTCTCGCCACAATTCCGCCATCACCTCTCCTCGAACTCTCCTGGTGCCCTCCCCGCGCAGGACACCGGGGCCGGGCACCATGGGGGTCGAGGAGGAGACGAGATGAAGCGAGCCCTGCGCCCCGAGGGGACCACCACCGGTCACAAGATCTCGGCTGGCCACCTGATCGCGGTGGCGGTGATCTACGCGGTCACCAGCCTCGCCTGGCTGCTGCTCGGGCAGGTCGTCGACCGCCGCACCGGCGAGAGGGACGCCAGCCTGCGCGGCGCGGTGGGCCGGCTCTGGGGCGGCCCGCACAACCACGTCGCGCCGATGGCGGTCG
>JAKLHH010000042.1 GCA_022710245.1 Myxococcota bacterium | reverse complement strand
GGGTGACCACCGGGGAGACCTGCGCCTCGAGCCGCCAGAGGGCCTGCCGCAGCTGCTCCTGACGCGCCAGCTCGCGGCGCGTGCGCTCGGCCGCTCCCTCGAGCCGCAGCACCGCCACGCTGAGCCAGCTCACGGCGGCGAGCACCGCGAGCGCGGCGGCGGCGAAGCCGGGCCAGAGGCGGCGCGAGGAGCCCACTCAGCCGCGCTCCCCGAGCATGTAGCCCTTGCCGCGCACGGTGAGGATCAGGCGCGGCGCGCCCTCGTCGTCGCCGAGCTTGGCGCGCAGCCGGGCCACGTGCATGTCCACCGTGCGGGAGCCCGAGCGGCTGCCGAAGAGCCCCCAGAGACGGCCGAGGAGCTCCTCGCGGGAGACCGCGCGGGTGGGGTTCTCGGCGAGGAAGGAGAGGATGGCCGCCTCGGCCTCGGTGAGCGAGAGCGGCGTCGTCGCCCCGTCGCTACGGAGCTCGCGCCGCTCGAAGTCGACCTCGAAGCGGCCGAGGCGCAGCGCGGAGACCGGGCGCGGCCGGCCCGGGCTGCGCCTGAGCACCGCCTCCACGCGCGCGAGGAGCTCGCGGGCGCCGAACGGCTTGACCACGTAGTCGTCGGCGCCGTCCCGCAGGCCGCGCACGACGTCCTCCTCGGCGCCCTTGGCGGTGAGGATGATCACCGGGCGGTCCGGCCGCAGCGCGCGCAGGCGCGAGAGCACCGCCATGCCATCCAGGCGCGGGAGCATGAGGTCGAGCAGGACCAGATCCACGTCGGGGCTGGAGGCGCAGGCGAGGCCGCTCTCACCGTCGGCCGCCTCGGCGACCTCGAAGCCGCTCAGCCGGAGGGCCTGCACCACGGCGCTGCGGATGGAGGCCTCGTCCTCGACGACGACGATCTTGCCGCGGGCCATCTTCGCGCCTCCTCGCCTCGATTATATCCGCGCCGCCCCGCGCGCTGCGTAACGAACCTGTCACGAGCGGGCGCGGCTACCCGGACGGCGGCGAGGGCGGGCGGCGGGCGCGGCGGCGCGCGGCCAGGGCCCAGGCCGCGGCGGCGAGGGCGCCGAGGATGAAGGTCGGCATCACCCAGCCGTCGCGTCCGAAGTGATCGAAGAGGACGCCGAGCCCGACGGTGCCGGCCCCCAGGCTGAGGACGCCGAGGAGCAGCATGGCGGACGAGCGCCAGCCGACCCAGAGCCCGCCGAAGAGCGCGACGCCGGCCGCGCCGAGGTACGCAGAGTGGAGGTACCAGCCCCCGAGCCCGTGCGCGACCTCGTTCCAGTGCGCCCAGCCGATCACCGCCGCGAAGGCGAGCCCGAGGATCGCGCCGACGAGCCGCCCGGGGCTGGTCGCGGGCAGGCGGAAGGCGACCTTCGGTGGTGGGCCATCATCCGGCTTCGGCGGCGTCGGCGGGGTGCGGTACGGCGCCTCGGGGCGCGCCGCGAGGATCTCGGCCGCCAGGGCGCGGGCCTCCTCGGTGTAGTCGGCGCTCTCCAGGAGCGCCTTCAGCTCCTCCCGGGTCATCGCCTCGAAGCGCTGGCGCAGGCGGTCCTCCATCACTCGAGCATCGACCAGGGAGCGGGGCAGGGCAAGCCCTCGGCGACCGGCTACCGCGTCGCGGGGACCTCTGACTGATCCTGCACAGAGGCGGAGTCCTCCAGCGGGTGCGACCGGTAGTAGGCGGCGCCTCGCGCGGCGAGGTCCTCGATCTCGGCGAGGGCGGCTCGCAGCGCGGCGACGTCGAGCCCCGGGTCAGGGGCGCCCTCGGGCACGCGACCGAGCTCTCTCGCGCGGTCCAGGCGGCGATGGCAGCGGCACCGTGCCCGCGGCTCGACCACCCCGCAGTGCGCCTGGAGCGCCGGGTAGAGGCGCGCGCGGGCTCTGCTCAGCCGCTTGCGAAAGGTCGGCTCGCCGACCTCCGCGATGCGCGCCGCGTCGGGACCGGGGACCTCCAGGATCTCACCGAGGATGAACGCCAGCCGGTGCTCGGCGTCCAGCGTCTGCAGCAAGGCACGCGCACAGGCGATCTTGAGCTGCCCGAGGAGGATCCGGTCCTCAGGCCGCTCCCGCGCCTCCTCGTCGAGGCAGTCGGCCAGGCTCTCCTGGAACTCCTCGATCGAGTAGAGCGGGCGGCGGTGCTGACCCTTCCGGTAGTCGAGCAGCGTCCTCGACGCCACGGTCCAGGCCCAGGTGGAGAGCCGGGAGTGCCCCTCGAAGGTCGAGAGCCCGGTCACGATCTTGAGGAGCGCCTCCTGGGTCGCCTCCTCTGCCTCGGCGGCTGTCGGCAGCATCCGCAGCGCGAGGTTGTAGACGGGGCGCCTGAGGGCGTCGACCAGCTCCCGGAGTGCCCTGCGGTCGCCCGCGCGCGCGCCCTCCAGCAGGGAGTCGTCGAGCTGGTCGAGCCGCATCGGCGCACCTCTCTTTTCTTGGTCACGGTCGACGGGCCCGGGTCGTCTCACCAGGGAAACAGGGACACGGAACCCTGACCGACCAAGGAGCCTAACATGTTCGCGTCGATCATCATCTGGGGAAGCCTCGCCGGCCTGGTCCACTTCGTGCTCGTCGGAGCCCTCTACGGGAACCCGTTCGTCGACCGGATCTACGCCGCCGCCCAGGCCGGCGAGCCAGGCGTGAGGGCGTGGAGCTCGAAGCCGCGCTACCTGCTCACCCAGTTCCTGGGCACTCAGGTCGAGGTCTTCGTGCTGACCGCGGGCTACTTCGGGCTGCGCGGCTGGCTGGCGACCGGACGCGAGTCGCTCGGCGCGGCCCTGCTCATCGGGCTCCTCTTCGCCGGACTGCGCGTCTACCCGAGGTTCTGGAACATGTGGATCCAGTCGACCTATCCAGGCCGCCTGCTCGCCATCGAGGTGGTCAACGGAACCCTGGGGACCTTCGCGGTCGTGCTGCTGCTCCACTTCGCGGCCTAGCGTGGCCTTGCGTGGCCACTCATCTAGCGTGACCGCGCGCCGCGCAGGGCGGCGAGCAGCCAGGCCCCGGCACAGAGGGCGCCGAGGACGACGGCGCCGACCGACCAGAGGCCGCGGCCCGCCCGGTGGAAGGTCACCGCGAGCCCGGTGGTCGAGGCCGCGAGCGCGACCAGCCCGGCATGGACGAGCGCGCGCCGCCGCAGCAGGTTCCAGGCGCCGAGCAAGAGCACCAGGGCCGCGCCGCCGAGGAGCAGCAGGTGTCCGAACCAGGGCAGGGGGTCGTCGGTGGCGAGGTGCTGGTAGTAGCGCCAGGCGAGCCCGCCGCCGGCGAAGACACAGAAGAGCGCGACCACCGCGCGGAGGATCAGCGTGGGCGGGTGGGCCCGCGAGGTGCGCCGCGGGGCCAGGTGCTCGGGCGGCTCGCGATAGAGCGCCTCACCGAGCGCGCGCTCGCGGAGGAGCTCGGCGGCGAGCGCGCGAGCCTCGTCGGTGTGCTCGGTAGACTCCGAGATGCGGCTCAGCTCCTGATCGGAGAGCCGCTTGAAGCGCTGGCGGAGATCCATGGCGGCGATCGTAGCACGTGGCCGCGGGTCGACCAGGGCCCCGCTGCCTCATCCCGGAGCGTCCCTCGGACGCGAGGACCGGGGCCCCGCTGCCTCATCCCTGAGCGTCGGGGGCCGCGCGTAGTAAGATGCCCGCGGTGACCACGCCCTCGTTCCAGCTGCCGCTCCTCCTCGCTCCGGCCGGCGACCGGGAGTGCGCCCGCGCCGCGGTGGAGAACGGCGCCGACGCGGTCTACTTCGGCGTCGAGGTGCTCAACGCGCGGCTGCGCGCGCAGAACTTCCGCGAGGACGAGCTCCCCGACCTGCTCGCCCTGCTGCACCGGCGCGGCGTGCAGGGCTTCCTCACCCTCAACACACTGGTCTTCGCCGAGGAGCTCGCCGCGGCGGAGCGCCTGGTACGCCGCGCGGTCGAGGCCGGCGTCGACGCGCTGATCGTGCAGGACCTGGGGCTCTGCCGTCTCGTCCGCCGCCTCTCGCCGGACGTGCCGCTCCACGCGTCCACCCAGATGACGGTGACCAGCGCCGCCGGTGCGCGCCTCGCCGCGCGGCTCGGCTGCTCCATGGTCACCCTCGCGCGGGAGCTCTCCCTCGAGGAGCTCGCGAGCCTCGCCGCGGCGCTCGGCCCTGCCGGCCCCCGCCTCGAGGTCTTCGTCCACGGTGCGCTCTGCGTCTCCTACTCGGGGCGCTGCCTGGCGAGCCTCGGCTTCGGCGGCCGCTCCGCCAACCGCGGCGCCTGCGCGCAGCCGTGCCGGTTGCCCTACGAGCTCCTCGAGGACGGCGCGCGCGCCCCGTCGGCGGCGGGCTACCTGCTCAGCCCCCGCGACCTCTTCGCGCTGCCGCTCGTCCCGGAGCTCGTCCGGCTGGGCGTGGCGGCGCTGAAGATCGAGGGGCGGCTGAAGAGCCCCGAGTACGTGGCGGCGACGACGCGCGCCTACCGCGAGGCGCTCGACCGCTGCGCCTCGGGGCAGCCGCCGATCCTGGAGCCGCCGCCCTCGCTGCAGCTGACCTTCTCGCGTGGCCTCGGGCAGGGCTGGCTCCGCGGGCCCGCGAACCGCGAGCTCGTCGACGCGACGCGCGGGGTGCGGCGAGGCGTCCTCGCCGGGCACGTCCGCGCGGTGGTGGGCCGGCGGCTGCGCGCCAGCCTCGACGCGCCGCTCGCGCCGGGAGACGGCGTGCTCGTCATCGGCGCCGACGCCGCGGAGGGGCAGGGCGGGCGCCTGCGACTGGTGGAGACACGCGGCCGAGAGACGCGCGGCGGAGAGACGCGCGGCGGAGAGGCGCGCGGCGGAGAGGCGCGCGGCGCAGAGCCCCGCAGCGCAGAGGTGCGCGGCGCAGAGGTGCGCGGCGCAGAGGTGCGCGGCGGGGAGGTGCGCGGCGGGGAGGCGCGCGGCGCAGAGGCGCGCGGCGCAGAGGCGCTCCTCGCCTTCGGCCCCGAGGTCGACCTCGCCCGCGTGCAGGTGGGCGACGAGCTCTGGAAGACCGGTGACCCCGCGCTCGAGCGGGAGCTGCGCGCCACCTACGAGGCCGCGGCGCCGCGCTTCACCCGCCCGCTCTCGCTCACCGTGCGCGGTCGTCCCGGGGAGCTCCTCGAGGTCGACGCCGCGGACGAGCTCGGGCACCGCGTGGCGGTCCGCTCCCAGCTGCCGCTCGTCGTCGCCGGGCGGCGCCCTCTCGACCAGGCGACGCTGCGCGCGCAGCTCGGAAGGCTCGGCGGCACGCCCTTCCACCTGGGGTCGCTCACGGCCGAGCTGGGGGGCGCGTCGCTGCTACCGGTCTCCGAGCTCAACCGCCTGCGCCGCGAGCTGGTGGCCGCGCTCGAGGCGCAGCGCGCCGCGCCGCCGCGCTGGACCCTCGAGGCAGCGCCCGCGGTGGAGCCGACGCTCGCCGTCGCGGAGCCGCCGCTCGCCGTCGCGGAGCCGCCGCTCGCCGTCGCGGAGGCGCCGCTCGCCACGAAGGCGCTGCCCGACCGCGTGGAGCTCTCCGTCCTGATCCGCGCGCCGGAGCAGGTGGGGGCCGTGCTCGCCGCTCGCGTGGAGCGGGTCTACCTCGACCTCGCCAGCCGCGGCGCGCTCAGGGCCGCGCTGGCCAGCGCGCGGCAGGCCGGAGCGCAGGTGTGGATCGCCCCGCCGCGCGTGACGAGGCCGGGCGAGGAGGCGCGCCTCGAGGAGCTGCGCGCGCTCGAGCCCGACGGCTTCCTCGTCCGCGACGCGGCCCAGCTCGAGGCCTTCGCCGGGGCGCGCCTCTGCGGCGACCTCACCTGGAACGCGGCCAGCCCGCTCGCTGTCCGCGCCCTCCTCGAGCTGGGGCTCGAGCGGGTCACGGCCTCCCTCGACCTCGCGCCGCCGCAGCTCGCGGCGCTCCTCGGCGCCGCGCCGCCGGGCTCGATCGAGGTGGTGCTCCACGGCCACGAGCCGCTCTTCCACAGCGAGCTCTGCCTGTACTGTGCCCACCTCGGCGCCGGCAGCGGGCCTCGCGACTGCGGGCGGCCGTGCCGGACGCGCCCGCTACGGCTCCGCGATCGCAAGGGCGCCGAGCACCCCGTCCTCGTCGACGCGGGGTGCCGCGCGACGGTCTTTCACGCGAGGGCGCGGGACCTCTCGGCGGAGCTCCCCGCGCTCGCCGCGGCGGGCGCCCGCGCGCTGCGCGTCGAGCTGGTGCGGGAGAGCGCCGCGCAGGTGCGGCGGCTGCTGGCGCGCCTGCGTCGCGCGCTCGACGCCGCGGGGCGAGCTCAGGGCCGGTAGTAGCCGCCGGCCAGCCGGTAGACGCCGAGGAGCGGGAGGTTCTTCGGGTGCGCGAGCGCGGCGTGCATCGCCATCACCTTGGCCGCGTGGTTGTTCGCGCTGGCGAGCTCCCCGAGTCCGGTGACGCGGGTGCCACGTCCGTTCCACAGCGAGAGGCGCCTGGGTACGCTCGCGTCGCGACCGTAGATCCTGTCCGCGTAGGCGCCGGTCTTGTAGTCGAAGATGGCCGCGTAGTGGCACCCGAAGCCGTCGGGGCACTCGGGTGGCAGCTGAGCGAGCTGGGCGGCGAAGAGGTTGGGGTTGTTGACCCGTAGTCGACCCGGTTCTCCACCAGCGCGTTGGCGAGGAAGTACTTGCGCGCGACGGGGTTCATCGACACGAACTGGCTCGCGTGCGCGAGCTCCTCGAGCACCCTGCGGAAGATGTGCTCGGGAGCGAGGATCTCCTTCAGGTGCCTCGGCGGATAGAACGGGATCCGGGGGGCGTCGACCGCTTCGGGCTGCCGTTGCGCCATCGCTGGTCCTCCTGCGAGCAGCTGCTGCAACGCGCGGACCGTCCTGCAGTGACGGCGTCTCCGGTGCTTGCCTCGGCAGCGCGGCGCAGCGGAGCGCCCGCCAGGGCAACACCCGGCCGGGTCGGCAGATCAGGTGCGCAGCCGGTGCGGAACCGGCGCCCGGCGCTGGGGGCGCCGCTCCCCACCCCGGCCTCAGGGAGCAGCGGTCCTCGGCGCCGTCGTCCTCTTCAGGGCACGCTGCTGCGAGAGGGGGACTGCGCCAGGAACCGTGCGAGCGCCGCGAGGTTCGGCGGCTTGGGCAGGTGCAGGTCGAAGCCCGCCTCGAGGGCGCGCCGCTGGTCCTCGGGCGCGGCGTAGCCGGTGAGCGCGATCAGGTAGACCGACGCGGTACCCGGGGCTGCCCGCAGCGCGCGGGCCACCGCGTACCCGTCGAGGTCCCCCGGGAGCCCGATGTCACAGACGATGGCGTCCGGGGACAGCTCGCGGGCTCTGGCCAGCCCCGTCGCGCCCTCGTAGGCGACGATGACGTCGTGGCCCGACAGCACGAGCGCCTCGGCGAGGCTGTTGGCTGCGTCGTGGTTGTCCTCGATGATGAGGACCTTGCGACCTCCCCGCGGTGCCTGCTCCTCCCTTGGCGGAGGCTGTCGAGGGACCGCGCTCTCCTCGAGCGGCAGCCTGACCGTGAAGCACGCCCCGCGGCCCGGCCCCGCGCTCGCGGCCGCGACCTCGCCGCCGTGGAGCTCGACCAGCCCCTTGACGAACGCCAGGCCGAGCCCGAGGCCACCGCGGCTCCGATCGAGGGTACGGTCAGCCTGGACGAAGGGCTCGAAGATCCCCTCGAGGGTGGCGGCGTCGATGCCGATCCCGGTGTCCTCGACCTGCAGCACGGCCTGGCGGCCGCTCGCCGAGAGCGAGAGCGCGACCGAGATCTCCCCGCCCTCGGGGGTGAACTTGGCCGCGTTGGTGATCAGGTTGCCGAGCACCTGGGCGAGCCGGGTGGGGTCCGCCTCGATCCGCACCGGCTCCTCGGGGAGGTGCAGGGCGACCGCGTGCCTCGCCAGGAGGACGCGGTGGTCCAGGGCGGACTGGCGCACCAGCTCGCGGAGGTCCAGGGTGCTGCGCTGCAGGCGAACCTTCCCGCTGCTGATGCGGGTCACGTCGAGGAGGTCATCGACGAGCCGCGTGAGGTGCCCGACCTGTCTGTCGATGGTGTCCACCGCCCGGCGAGCCTGCTCGCCGCCCGGCGGGACGCGCTCGAGGACGAAGAGGCTGCTCCGGATGGGGCCGAGCGGGTTCCGCAGCTCGTGGGAGAGCACGCCGATGAACTCGTTCTTGCGCTGGTCGGCCTCGCGCAGCGCGGCCTCGACGCGCTTCCGCTCGGTCACGTCGAGGACGAGCGAGAGGGCAGCGAAGGCACCGGAGGGGTCGTGGAGCGTGGAGTTGTACCACTCGCAGTGGATCACCGCTCCGTCCTTGCGCACGTTGCGGTTCGTCTGCACTCTCCGGGCGGCCGTGCCGCTCAGCATGGCCGCCGCCGTCGCCTGCACCTGGGGCCAGTCGTCCGGGTGGATCCAGGGGAGCTCGGTGACCTTCTTGCCGACCGTCTCCTCCGCGGTCCAGCCGAAGATGCGCGCGGCGCCGCCGGACCAGCGGACGATCCGGTAGTCCGAGGAGGACCACTCGATGACCGCGAGCGGCGAGCGCTCGAGGAGGTGGTCGAGCCGCTGCATCGCGGCCCGCAGCGCCTCCTCCATCTGCTTGCGCTCGGAGATGTCGAGGCAGATGCCCGCCATGCGCAGCGGCTGGCCCTGGGCGTCGTATTGACCCTCGCCGAGGGCGGCGATCCAGGCGACCTGTCCGCCGGGTCTGATGATCCGGTACTCGCTGTCGAGCGGCGTCCTGGTGCTCAGCGCGCGCTCGATCCGCCCCTCGGCCTCCTGGCGGTCGTCCGGGTGCAGCGTCTGGCGCCAGGTCTCGAAGGTCGCGGCGCGCGTCTCCGCGTCGAGCCCGAAGAGCCGGAAGAGCTCGTCTGACCACTCGAGCGCTCCCGTCGAGACGTTCCAGTTCCAGGTGCCGGCCTTGGAGGCGCGCAGCGCGAGCGCCAGCCGATCCTTCGCCAGGGTGAGCGCCTCCTCCGCGCGCTTGCGCTCGGTGACGTCGTGGACCGTGCCGCGGAGCCCCACGATGCCCCCGCCGGCTGCGCGGATCACCTCCCCGCGCGCCTCCACCCAGCGCGTGGTGCCGTCGGGGCGCACCAGCTCCAGGTCGATCTCGTAGGGAGCGCCGGTCTCCATCGCCCGGACCACGCTGGCCTGGAGACGCGCCCAGCTCTCGGCGGTGTAGTGCCGGTGCTGGAGCGCGTAGCTCGGCGCCTGCGTTCGCGGGTCTAGCCCGAAGATGCGGTAGAGCTCCTCGGACCAGGTGACCGTGTCCGTCGCCGCGGCCCACTCCCAGCTGCCCACGCGAGCGACGCGCTGCGCATCCCGCAGCTCCTGCTCCTGGCGCCGGGCCGTCGACAGCTCCCCGGCGCCGCGCTCGCGACACCTCGCCTCGAGCTCCGCCACGCGCGCCTCGAGCTCGCGGATCCGGCTGTCCTTGTCGGTCGGAGTCTCCCCCGGGTCGCGCCGCTCGCCGTCCATGGTCACCTCACCGCGCGAAATAGTTATCCCGCCGGGCCGGCGAGTCCACGGGATTTTTGGGCCATCCGGGAGTGATGGGCGCCGGGCGAGGGCGACGCGCGAGGGTGCCGGGCGAGGGCGACGGGCGAGGGCGACGGGCGACCGGCGAGGGTGCCGGGTGAGGGTGCCGGGCGAGGGCGACGGGCGAGGGCGAGGGCGACGGGCGAGGGCGACCGGCGAGGGCGACCGGCGCTCAGGGGCAGCCGTAGCTGCTGCGGTTCTGGTCTCCGAAGCCGCCCTTCGCCTCGCGGTAGCGGTGCGCGAGGTCGGGGCCGAGCTGGGCCCCCACGGCGGCCTCGACTCGGTCGCCGGCGGTGGTCAGCATCCGGTAGAGCCGCTCGACGGGCGAGGTGCCCGCGAGGCTCGCCGGGGGCGCCTGCAGCCCCGCGCGCTCGCGCGCCAGGCGCTGGAAGACCTGCTTCGTCTCGTCGCGCGTCGACTTGTCCTCGATCTCCTTGCGCAGGGCCTCGGGCGAGAGGCTGTCCGCGATCTTGGAGTCGCCCGTCACCTCGACGTAGAGCTTGCGGAGCTGCTCCTTCGCCTGCCTGTGGTGCTCGGCGAGGATCTTGTTCACCGCGTCCACCTCGGTCGCGTTGAGGCCGAGCTCCTTGCGGTGGGAGCTGGGCACCTGGGGCGCGTCGCTGCTCAGGCTCGGCATGTCCCAGCGCAGCTCGCACCGGTCGGCCATCGCCTTCAGCTCCTCCTTGCTGAGGTCGAAGGTCTTCGTCTGACGTGCCTGACCGGTGGTGTCACGCAGCTTCTGCTGCAGGACCTCGAGCTCGCCGCGGAGCCGCTGCGCCTCGCGGCTCAGCGCCTGGTTGCGCTCGCGCAGCTCGGGGAGGCTGAGCGCGGCGCTGCCCCGGCGGTCCTCGGCCTCGCCTCCGGCGCTCTTGCCGGTGCCCTCGCCGGCGAGGAGCTGCGGTGCGCGGCCGCTCTCGAGCCGGGCGGCCTGCCCGGCGGCGACCGCCGTGCGCGCGCCACCGGCGGCGGTGACGACCTTGCCCTCGTAGACGGTGACCAGCACCGCGGTGGCGACGGCCGCCCCGGCAGCCGCCCCGATCAGACTGGCTCGTGACGCTCTCATCTCGCTCACCTCCACGCGGAAGCAGGTACCCTGCACCTCGACGGCGCCGAGCGGGGTCTCGACCACGAAGGGGCCGCCGCGCTCGACGCGATAGAAGACGTTGCCGGCTCGCTGCTCGATCCGCGCCGCGCCCCCCAGCGACACACGCCAGGCGAGAGCGCTGCCTGCCTCGGCCACGGCGGTCGCGCGGCCGCCGAGGTCGAGGGTGGTGCGCTCGGCGAGCTCGACGTCGCCGCGACGCGAGCTCCTCAGGAGCCGCGACGCTCCGAAGGCGAGCCCGAGGACCACGATCAGCCCGGCCGCCAGCGCCACCCAGCGCAGCGCCGGGCGCCGCCCCGGTCGCAGCTGCGCCCCGGCCTCGGGCCTGGCCTCGGCCGCGGCCCGCGCGAGGACGCGGGCGGCGAGATCCGCCGGCGGCTCCGGCGCGACGAAGGCGTCGAGGGCCTCGCGCTCCTCGGGCGCGAGGTCATCGTCGGGGCCGACCCCCGCAGGCGTGTGCTCGCCGGTGCTCATGGGTCCACCGTGCTCCCGGCCGGGAGGCCGAGCTGTTGCTTGAGCGCGATCCGCGCGCGGCCGAGGCGTGACTTGACGGTCCCCTCCTCGATGCCGAGCGCCGCGGCGATCTCGGGGTAATCGAGGTCGTGGTACGCGCGCAGGACCAGCACGGCCCGCTGGTCGGGCGGCAGCGCCGCCACCGCGTCCTGCGCCCGCTGGGCGAGCCGCCGCTGGGCGGTCAGCCGCTCGGGGTTGTCCCCGGTCGCGAGCTCGCCCGGCCCATGTCCTGCGGACGCTCCGCGATCGAGGGCGAGCTCCTCGGCGATCGGCTCGAGCCGGCGGCGGCGAAGCGCGTCGAGGCAGGTCCGCGTGGCGATGGTCAGGATCCAGGTGGAGAGCTTCGCGGGCCCGGCGGGGTCGAAGCGCGGCAGCCCCTGGATCACCTTGACCAGCGTCTCCTGCGAGAGGTCATCGACGAGGTGCGGGCGCCCGGCCATCATCCGGCCGACCAGCGCGTAGACCTGCCGCCCGTGGTGCTCGACGACGGCCGCCAGCGCGGCGCGCTCGCCGCGGCGGGCGCGCGCGAGGGTCAGCTCGTCGAGCTCGCCCTGACGTGGTCTGGCGGGCTGGATCATACGTGCACGCCCGAAGTGGGTGACCGCTGACCAGTCTCGCATCGTCGTCGCCTGCTGCACAACCGGGTTACACGCGGCAGGCGGCGGGCGGTTCCCGACTTTCTCGAGGGGCTGGCGGATCAGTCGCCGGAGGGCTCCGCGGGCAGGCGGTTCCCGGGGTCGTCGTGCCGGGGGTGCCGGGGAGGGGCACTCGTTCAGGGCTGGACGCCGAGCGCGCCCGGGATGGCGGCCTCGGTGGTGCCCAGGGAGAAGAGCTCGATCTCGGTCGCCGAGCCATCCTTGGCGAGCTGCACCTGCCGGAGCGCGACGTTCTCGGCGATGATCACGCGGCCGGCGAGCTGCCCCTGCGTGAGGCGCGAGGCCTCGAAGGGGAGCTGCACCTTGGAGCTGACGGTGAGCGAGCCGCGGATGGTGAAGGGCGCGCTCGCGCTCGTGGGGTGGTAGTCGAGGACCTTGATCGAGTCTCCCTCGCCCTCGAGGACCAGCGCGACGTCGCTGTGCGGCGAGGTGATGACCTTGGCGGGGTCCGCGAACGGGGTCACCAGCTGGGCGGCGCGCAGCCCGGAGGTCTGCACCTCCACCGCGGCGAGCCGCTTGCCGGCGAACATGGAGCTGTCGGCGAGGAGCAGGTAGCGGCCGTCGCGGGTGAGCGCCATCGAGGAGACGATGGCCTCATCGTCGCCGAAGGCGTCGGCGCCGGCGACCAGCGTCGGCGGGGCGCCCCAGTCGAGCAGGTGGGCGTCGGCCCCGGCGGCCGAGGTGAGCACGTCCATGGCGGCGAGCGCGACCCGCGCGCCCCCCGCGAGGAAGATCATGGCCGCGGGGAGCTTCGAGGCCGTGACGAGCCCCTCGTCGGTCACCGTGCCATCGCAGCCCACCCGCAGCCGGTAGATGCCGCCGCCGTTGTTGCGCCACTGGGTGGAGAGCAGGTAGACGCGGTCGCCCTCGGGGTCGACGACGAGCCGGTCCGCCCAGGCGGTGGTCTTCAGGCTGGCCTGGACCACCTTCGGCGTGCCGCTCGCGTCGAGCTTGAAGACGCCGACGGTCCCGTCCTTGAGCGGGACGAGGCCGACCTCGCCGTCGGGCGTGAAGACGATCTCGCCCGAGGTCGCCACGCCGAGCTGGAAGGTCTTGCCCGTCTTGCCGAGCTTGCCGTCCTTCGAGAGCGAGAGCACCTCGAAGTCCGGCGCCTCGGTGCCCGACGTCGCGGTGAACGGGTGGGAGACGACCACGTAGCGCGTGCGGTCCGCGGCGGCCAGGGGGCGAGGGCAGGGGTTCGCGTCGGGCTGCGCCTTGCTGTCGGCGGGCGGGCTCGCCTCGCGCGGAGCGGCGTCGGGGGCGCCAGGGGAGCGGTCGGCGCGCGCCAGGTCGCGGCTGGCGAGGTCCGCCGCGGGCGGTGACGAGTCGCTGCAGGCGGCCAGCGCGGCGGCCACGAGCACGAGCGCGAGGGAGCGTGAGGGAGCCATCGGAGAGCCTCCGGGGGTTGCGAGCATCGAGCTGAATCGGTCGGGACTTAGCACGACCCGCCGGGTGCTGACTACCGGTCGCGGTGGCTCTCTTGCGCTCCACTGCTCACGCGACTGTTCGCTGCTCGGCCACCCCCATCGGCTCAAGTAGCTGGAACAGCGCGCGGCGGACCTGGCCTGCACCTTGCTCGGAGAGGGGACCGCGTCCTCGCGCCGCGCGCCCTCTTCCGTCATCTTCAGGCGCGCGCGGCGCGGGGAGCGTCACGAACGCGACCGCTTCAGCAGCAGGAGCACCGTTGCCCACCCCAGCACGAGACGAGGACCTCAGCGGGCTCCGCGTGGGCAGCTACCGCCTGGTCCGCCGCATCGGCGAGGGCGGCATGAGCACCGTGTGGCTCGGCGAGCACCCGGTGATCGGCGCCAGGGTGGCCGTCAAGCTGCTGCGGTCCGACCTCATGCGCCACCCGCGCGCGATCGGCCGCTTCTTCAACGAGTCGCGGATGGTGAACCGCATCGACTCGTGCCACATCGTCAAGCTCTTCGACTTCAACCGCCTCCTCGACGGGCGCCACTACGCGGTGATGGAGCTCCTCGAGGGGCGCACGCTGGCGGACTGGCTCTGGACCCGTGGCCCCTTCGCCTGGAGCGCCGGGCGCGCGGTCGCGGCCCAGCTCGCGCTCGCCGTCCTCGCCGTCCACCAGGCCGGGATCATCCACCGCGACGTGAAGCCGGAGAACGTCTTCCTCCTCGACGACGAGGAGGCCAGCCTGCTGGTGAAGCTCTTCGACTTCGGGCTGGCGCGGCCCGTGGAGTCCGAGCCGAGGGTCGGCCTCGACGCCACGCTGCCGGGGACGGTGATGGGGACGCCCGTCTACGCCGCGCCCGAGCAGCTCGCGGGCCGCCCGGTAGCTCCCTCGGCGGACATCTACGCGATGGGCTCGGTCCTCTACCATATGCTGGGAGGCCAGCCACCCTTCCTCGGCAGCGTCGACGAGCTGATCCAGGCCAAGGTCGAGGAGCGGCGGATCCCGCCTCGGCTCCGCCTCGAGGGCCTGCCCGAGGAGGCAGCCGAGTTGATCGAGCGCATGCTCGACCCGCGGCCCGCGGCGAGGCCGGTCGCCGCCGAGGTCTGGGAGCAGCTCCGCGGACCTGCCGTGGCGCGGCCGGAGCCAGACGCGGTGGCGCGCTTTCTCGAGCACGAGCTGGTCGGCAGCGAGCGCCGCCCGCGCCCAGCGACCGTCTCGACGGTGTCCGAGCCGGGCCGCCGCGGGTCGCAACCCAGCCTGCCCGGGCTGTGATCAGCGGCCTGGGGCGGTCACGAACGTCGCCGCCGGCGTCCCGCGACGAGCGCGAGCAGGACGAGGAGCGCGGCTGGCCACGGGGCGCTGAGCCGAGCACCGAGCCGCGCACCGGGCATCAGGCAGCCACAGCCCGAGTCGGAGCTCGCGGGGGCCGGAGCTGCGGTGTCCGCGCGCCGGGAGTCGGAGGGCGCGGCGTCCGGCCGCGAGTCGCCCGCCACGCCGTCGCGGGCCGTGCCGCCGTCGCGCCGGCCCAGGTCGGCGCCCGCGTCGGGGGTGGCCGCGCACCCGAGCTGTCCCGTGGGGAACCCGCCCTTGACGGCGACGTTGTGCGCGAGCGTGTCGGTCGTCGCCGACGCCCCGCCCAGCCACGGGGCCATCGTCTTGTCGCACTGGAGCACGTAGTCCAGCGTCGCCATGGCGTAGCGCACGAAGCGTGTCCGGCGCGTGTCATCGGCGGCGCCGCAGAGGAGGCTGCAGGCGGGGTCTGACGGCCACTCGGGGTCGCAGTGCGTGGCGTCCACCACCTCGAGGGTCAGGGCCGGGCCCGCGAGTCCCGCGAACATGGCCGCGGCGTTGCCAGCGGAGTTGCAATCGGCGGGCTTGGCCCGGACGAAGGTGACGGGCACCTTCACCGCGGCGGCCGCGGTCTTGCCGAGGTCCGAGACGTCCACCGGGTCGAGCCCGACCATCACGTTGATCTTCGAGTCCGTGGATGCGGCCAGCAGCGAGGCGAGCCCGCCGGCGCTGTGGCCCATGACGCCTCGCCGGCTGCCGTCCACGCGACCCGCGAGCGCCGAGCCGGCGGTCTGGCTCTCGGCCACCAGCCAGTCGAGCAGGGCCGAGAGGATCTTCCCGTCGGTCGCGTGGTCCGCGCCGGGGAAGGGGAAGTCGGGGGCGACGGCGACGTAGCCGCGGCTGGCGAGGAGCCTGCCCCAGTCCCCCATCATCAGCCGGCTGCGCGCGAAGCCGTGTCCCAGCGCGACGATGGGGTAGGGCTTGGCCACCTCTGGCGCGTAGAGGTCGAAGTGCACGAGCTTGCCTGCCACCGTCTCGGTGCGCGACAGCTCCTGGACCTTGAGGGGCCCGGCGTCCTCGGGGAGCGCCAGCGCCACGGACGTCCACTGCAACACCACCCCGATCACGATCGATGCTCGCATGATCATCTCCTGGTCCTCCTTTCGAGCGCCGTCAGCCGCCGCACCTGCGCGAGCACGGCCTGGGCGCGCTCCTCCACGGCCTCGCTGGTGAAGACGTCCTTGCCCAGGGTGCGCTGGGCGAACTCGGGGGCCGCGAAGTGAACGAGGTGCAGCCCGACGATGGAGAGCGCGAGGTGGCGCGCGGCGTTGCGGTGCGCAGAGCGCGGCATGCCTTGCTGCAGGAAGGCGACGGTGGCGTCGAACGTCGCCTGGATCGCCTCCCGGCCCGGCCCGGAGACGAACGGTCCACCGTCCACGAGCTCTCGCAGGATCAGGCGGGCGGCGTGGCGGTGCTCCCCGAGGTAGTGGACCAGGACCTCTCCCAGGCGGTCGATCCGCTCCTCGAAGCGCCCGCCCTGGAGCCCGGCCTCGACGATCTGCGCGTGCAGATCGCCGACCATCTCGGAGATCGCCTCGAGGTACAGCGCCTCCTTGGTGGGGAAGTGATGAAAGAGCGAGGCCTTGCGTAGCCCGGCGCGCCGGGCTACCTCGGTGA
>JAKLHH010000419.1 GCA_022710245.1 Myxococcota bacterium | reverse complement strand
TCGAGGTGGGTCGCCAGGCAACTCATCGACGCCCCGTCCCGGCTCAGGCGCGCGGCCAGACCACGGAGCTGCTCGAGGAGCTCGGGCGAGAGGTGCTTGCGCTGGAGCGACACCTTCAGCCCCTCGTAGACGACCGCGTCGTCCTCCGACCGCAGCGCCTCGGCCACCGCGGGCAGCAGCGCCTGCTTGCAGGCGGCGCTGGCGCGCTGGAAGGCCGGGACCAGGAGCCGCGAGGCGGCCGTGCGCACCTCCAGCGGCCCCGCCAGGTGGCGACGCAGGACCTCCCCCGCCTCCGGGTCCTTCTGCGCCAGCGCCGCGCCGCGCGACTCGAGCCACCTCCCCATCTCGGAGAAGAATTTGCCCTGCTCGCCTCCTTCGGAGGCTCCGCGATGAAGGGCAGATTCGTCCTCGCCACGGAGCTCGAGCATGGCGCCCAGGAGCCGCGCGCCCTCGCCGTGCTCGGCGACGAGCTCCTCGAGGCGGCGCGCCCAGGCCGCGGCGCGCAGCGCGGCCGGGTCCGGCCGGGGACGGAGGCGACAGCAGACCGGGCAGCGACACTGCCTCGCGCTCCAGAGCTCCACCAGCCACGGGCGCTCCTCGGGGCTGAGCGTGTCGACCCGGGTCCAGCCCGAGCCGGAGAGCAGCGTGAGCTCCTCGGCGCTGCTGCCGAGGAGCTGGCGGAGCTCGCCCCGCACCGTGGCGAGGATGAAGGTCGTCTGCGCCAGCTCCTCCTCGAAGGTGGGCAGCGCGACGGAGAGACCGCTGCCCGCGAGGAGCCTGGCGATGCTGCTGCGTCCGCGGGCGAGCCCCAGCCTGAACCAGTGGTGCACCGGGATGTAGACGAACTCGGGCTCGCCGAGCTCGGTCGCCGGGAAGGCGTAGGTGAGCGCCCCCGGGGAGACCTCGCGCAGGTCGCCGTCGGGGTAGAACCACATGGCGGGAGCCTTGGGCTGCAGCGTGACGTGGGGGTCCAGCCCGTAGAGCTCCATCCGGTGGTCCTTGCCGAGGCTGGCGAAGGCCTTCTTCCAGACCTGGACGTGCAGCGACTCGAGCTGCTGTGGCGTCGGCGGCTTGGCGGCAGGGTCCGGCGTGAGCGTCAGGGTGGTGTTGTCCCAGCGGCGGCGCTTCGTGTCAGTCATCCGGCAAGCCTAGCACGACGGAGGGAGCCCCCCGCCGGCGCGGAGGAGCACGGGTGCGCAGGCAGCGGCGAGGACCTGCCGGGGAGCTCCACCTGAGGTAGGCTGGCCCGAACGAGGAGAGCGCGGTGGTCACGAAGAGCACGAAGAGCACGAAGAGCACGAAGAGCGCGAAGAGCACGAAGAGCACGAAGAGCGACACGCGGACATCACTCCCCGGCACCAGCGCCCTCGCCGCAGTGGACCCGGAGCTCGAGGCCGCGGAGCGTGAGCTCGCCGCCGGGCGCTGGAGCGAGGGGCTGGCGCGACTGCTCGCGGCCTTCGACGGCTGCCGTGCGCGGGAGCTCTCCGAGCTCATCGACGAGGTCACCTCCCTCGCCGAGCAGGACCTCCCTCAGCTCGCGCCGGGAAAGCGCGCCGCGATGCAGGCGGAGTGGCTCGCGGTCGAGGCACGCCGCCGCCCCGAGGACGTGCCGCGCCTGCTCCGGGCGCTGACCCAGACGCACTGGCGCTCGACGGACGCGCTCGCCCGCGCACGACGCGTGCGCCGCTGGCCCGCCGACCCTCGCGTGCCGGCGCTGCTGGTGAGCCAGCTCCTGCACCCGCCGTTCGCCGCCAGCTCCTCCCGCGCGTTCTGGGCAGAGGTCTTCGCGCTGATCCAGCAGCACGCCGACCCGCGCACGCCGGCGCTGCTCCGCGACTACCTGGCGAGGGTCCCGCAGGCGCTCCGCCGCGAAGAGCTCGCGGCGATGCGCTCCTGGTTCTCGGGGCGGGCGCAGGCGACGCTCGCGGCGCTCGAGCAGGCCCCTGCCCCCGAGCTCCCGTCGGCCGCCGGCCGCAGGGTGGCGCGGTGCCGTGCGCTCCTCGACGAGCAGAGGCGCGTCGCCGCCGCGCTGCTCGCCGACGTCCTCGCCGCCCCCGAGGACGACGAGGCGCGCGCCGTCTTCGCGGACCGGCTGCAGGAGGCCGGTGATCCTCGCGGCGAGCTGATCGCCATCCAGCTCGCAGACGCGCGCGGCGCGGCCGACGCGGCCTCGCTCGCGCGTGAGGTGGAGCTGATCGCTGAGCATCGCGCCCGCTGCCTCGGCCCCCTGCGCGAGGTGCTGGAGCCGGGGTTCTGCACGATCGAGCGCGGCTTCCTCGCGCAGGCGTGGCTACGGGAGGGCGTCGGCGCGGAGGAGCTGGCCCCCCTCGTCGGCAACCCGTGGTGGGGCACGGTGACCGCCCTGCACGGCCCCTGGGGCACGATCGAGCCGCTCGTGCGCGACCCCGTCCTCCGGGGGCTGCGGCACCTCTCGACGACGAACGACGTCTTCGGGGCGCGTCCCCTCGCCCTGACCTCCCTCACGGTCCCGGGCCCGGACTTCGAGCTCACGGCGTCCGCTGGCTCGCCCCGGCGATGGCTCGCGGTGCTGGACCGCCGGGAGCTGGCGGCGATGGCGCGCGCACGCACCTTCTCCTCGCTCGAGCACCTGGGGCTCACCCTCCCCCAGGAGGAGGGGCGCGGACACCTCGCCTACCTCCAGCGGCTCCCCTGGGCGAAGCGGCTCCGGCGACTCACGATGTTCGCGGACGCCCTCGATCACGCGCCCCTCGGCGCCTGGGCCGCGGCGCTGACGTGGCTGCCTGGTCTGCAGACGATCGCCATCGAGCGCAGCGGCAGGGAGTGGGCGCTGGTCCTCGGCGGAGCAGGCAAGGGTCGCTGGCAGACGCTCGACCTGCTGACCTCGCGCTCGTGGGTGCGCAACCTCTGGCCCGCCGTGGAGGAGGCGGTGGCGCTCGGCGCTCGCCGCCTGACCGTCCGCGTGGCGCCGGCGCCGCAGGCCCCGCACGAGAAGCTCGCGGCGCGGCTGCGCGACCGCGTCCCCGGGCTCGACCTCACGCTCGCTGGTCCGCCGCCCTGCCTCGCCCGGATCGCGGGCACGCCATCGCTCGGTGACACCTGGCGCTGGTTGCCCGCGTGGACTGGCTGACAACCGCCCAGGACCGGACTCGCGAGCGCCTTCGTCGCACTCTGGCGGTTCGACGTGCCGGTTGCATCGACAGCAGCAGCCAGCTCCCGCCCGCCTCCTCGCTCCATCGCCAGCGATCTCCCTGCCTCGAGGCTGGCACGCCGCCTGCTACACCCCCGGGCAGGAACTATCGAGCCAGGAGGAAGCACGATGCGCCCCGCGATGATGATGAGCGTTCTTCTCGGACTGACGGTTGGAGTGATGGCGTGCGACGGCGACGACCCCACGGACCGCACGTCCGACCGCGGCGGCACGCGCGGCACGCAGTCCGCTGGCGTGACGGTCTCGATGTCCAAGTGCACGGCCGCTGGCCTCAAGTGCATCAAGGGCGACGTTTGCAAGGAAGTCACCAACTACTACCTGAGCGACGAGACCGAGTACGCCTGCGCGCCCAACTCGTGCAACTACGGCTACTGCGGCGACGACAACCTCTGGGAGACCCTCTTCGGCAGCGGGTCCTCGAGCAGCAGCAGCGGCTACGACGACTACAGCGGCTACGACGACTACAGCGACTACAGCACCTGCAGCGGCCACTGCGGCGAGTACCTCGGCAGCGCGTGCAACTGCGACGACGCGTGCCTGAAGTGGGGCGACTGCTGCGGCGGCAGCTCGAGCTACAAGAAGATCTGCAGGTGACGCTCGGCCCGCCAGCGCTCAGGGCCGACCCGGGCCGACACCGCGTGCTCCACGCCTGATCAGCCGGAGCGAGGAGGAGTCCGATGCAGTCGCTGGTGAGACGGCTGGAAGGTCGCTCGACGCGACGTCCGCAGCGAGCGGCGCTCCTCGCCCTCGTGGTGCTCTTCAGCTCCGCCCTCGCACCGACGGTCCGCGCCGAGGGGCCGTCCCCGAGGGACACGAGGACGGGACGCCCATCGCCGGCTCGCGCGCTCGGCTACTACGCTCGCGCGAAGGTGCACCAGGCCCGCGCGTGGCTCGGCGAGCAGCGGATGGGTCGCGCCGTCGCAGAGGACCAGGCGACCGCGAAGCGCGAGAGGCTCAGCGTCGACGCGCCCGTGGGAGTCTACAGCCCGCATCGCCGGCAGCAGGAGGTCCTGCTCAAGCTCGCCGGCCGCGCGCTGGGCGGCGGGGGCAAGGCGACCGAAGCCCTGAAGGCGCATGTCGAGGGCGAGGCGCAGCAGGCGGGGACCAGCGTCAGCCGCTCGTTCGACCGGCTCATCAGGCGACAGAGCCGCTCGGGCTACGCCGTCAAGGCCGTGACCCAGCACCGCGAGGACGGCTCGCGGATCATCTTCAACGCCAGCGCCACGGACAGCCCGGCGGCGCGCTTCGGCACGCTGGTCCACGAGGACCGGCACGTCGACGACCGCCTGCACCGCGACGCGCTCAAGGCCGGGGCGCGCCCTGGCGACCCTCGCGTCACCCGCGAGCTGCGCGCCCTGCGCCTGAACAGCGAGGTGAACGCCTTCGGCAGCGAGGCCTACGCGCTCGGCCGCAGCGGGCGCCCGCTCGGCTATCTCTGGATCGGCCCCACCGCCAACATGAACGGCTACCGCCCCGCGCGGATCAACCGCGCGCTGGCCCGCCAGTACATCTCCGGGGTGTGGGCGGCCCTCCAGCCCGAGCTCGGCCGCGCCACCCCCGAGCAGCGGCGGCTGGTCAGTGAGTACCTCCGCGGCTACCGCGAGGCGCTCTCTGCCCAGGGCAAGAAAGCCGCGACGCCGCGGCCAGCCCAGAAGGATCCCTCCGCGAAGCCGCAGCAGCCAGCCGCCCCCAGTACCCTGCAGCAAGTGGGTCTCGCCCTCTTCGTCGGCGCCTGGACCGCGACGCGCGCGGTCAACAAGGTCCGCGGCCGGATCGACGCCAGCACCCGGCAGCTCCACTCGCCGGTGGAGGCGTACGAGGCGGGCGCCCGCGACCAGAAGAGAGGGATCCAGCCTCACCTGCGCGCCGCGACGATCCTCGCGCAGGCCCGGTGAGGTCGAGGAGTCTGAGTCGAGAGCCTGGCCTCGAGGAGCGGTGCGCTTCAGCGGAGCCGCAAGAGGCAGGGATCGACGCCCCTGCCCCGCTTCGCGAGGAGGGAGCAGAAGCCGCGGAACATGGCTGGCACCTCCTTGCCCGCGTGCCGCCGCGCCATCCAGGCGGGGAGCCAGCCGCCGAGGTCGATGCTCACCTGGTAGCGGACCAGCGTCGTGCGGCCACCATCGGCCGGCGCGAGCTGCCAGGATCCCCGGTGGTAGGGCACGCGGACCACGCCCTTCTGCTTCGGGATCCCGGCTCGCTCGTCGTTCCAGTACCTGAGCCAGTGGCCGCGGCCGTCCTTGCCCCAGGTGACCATCACCGTGAAGTCACGATCCGAGACGACCGGCATCCGGATCCGCTCGTAGGCGAGCTGCCAGCCGGCGCCGCGCTGCAGCACCTTGACGTGCGCCAGGTTGCCGATCATCCCGACCTGCCCCTCGTAGTCCACCAGCGCGTCATGGAGGACCTGTGGCGAGACCGCGATCTTCGCCTCGGCCCCGAGCCGGATCGTGCTCGATCCCTTGTACTTGTAGACCATCACCTCGGGGGTGGTGACGATCTGCTCGTAGCCGGAGCTGGTGAAGGCGCTCGCCTGGGGCAGGCTCTCGCTCCAGTCGGTGGGCAGCACGACGAGGGGGGCGAGGAGGGAGAGGAGCCCGAGCATGCCCCACTATTGTAGCGGCCCCTCCACGCCTGTCTGCAGGCAACGTGACACTTTCCTCACGTTCCCTGCCAGGGAGCTCACGTTCGTGCGCGCCACCGTCAGTCGAGGAGCTTGAGGTCGAGCCCGCCCGGGACCATGTACGAGGTGTACGAGCCCACGCCGTAGACCTGCACGCCGAAGGCGCTCTTCGACTCGGCGGAGTGCGCGCCCCCCGAGATCTTCAGCTTCGCGACCTTGTAGCTGGGGCCGAGGGGCTTGAACTCGCTCTCGGCCACGAGCTCGCCGTCGAGCTTCACGCTCGCCTGCTGGAGGGCGATGAGGTTCACGTAGCTCTGCTGGTAGGTCTGCGGCGCGAGGAACTGGTAGCTGCTGCGGTACTGCTCCACCGGCACCGCGAGCGCCATCGAGGGGTCGCCCGGCGCGGGGCTCCCCGTGTAGACGGGCGTGGAGTAGTTCTGGCCCACCATGAACTGCGCCACCCCGAGCCGGCCGCTCCCCGCCACCTCGAAGTCCTCCGTCGAGGCCAGCTCCACCCACTGCCCCAGCTCGAGCACCACCGGCGCGTGCACGCTCGCCGGCGTGAAGGTGATCTGGTTCGCGGCCTCGGCGGAGACGATGCGGTAGAGGGTGGGATCCGACCCCGACGAGAGCGTGTGGCTGACCAGGTAGCGCTTGCCCCAGGAGCGCGTGGGGAAGAGCTGCTCCTCGAGGTGGTCGCACGCCCACTTGTCGAAGGGGACGAAGGCGCAGTTGTGTCCAGCGAAGACCGCCACCCTGCGGTCGGCCTTGATCAGCGTGCCGGTGAGGTCGGTCGTCGCGGTGAGATCACAGTACTGCGCCATGGCGTCGGAGGAGGCCGGCTCGCAGGAGCCCGGCAGGTAGGAGGCGATCTGCAGGACGCTCCAGCGCTCGAGGGGAAAGGTCGCGGTCTGTCCCTTGCGGTAACCCAGCCCGGACGACGCCTGCGTGTCCGCCGA
>JAKLHH010000418.1 GCA_022710245.1 Myxococcota bacterium | reverse complement strand
GGAGGCGTGCGACAACGCCGACAACGACTGCGACGGCGTCATCGACAACGGCTTCAACAAGCTGACCGACGCGGCGAACTGCGGCAGCTGCGGCAACGTCTGCGCCTACGCCAACGCGGGGGCGAGCTGCGTGGGCGGGAGCTGCACGATGGGCTCCTGCACCGCGGGCTACAAGAACCTGAACGGGAGCACGGGGGACGGCTGCGAGTACAAGTGCCCGGTCTGGCCGGCCGGGACCAACGACCTCTGCGACGGCGTCGACAACGACTGCGACGGCTCCGTCGACGAGGACTTCTCGAGCGCGAGCTGCGGGACGAGCACAGGCGAGTGCAAGACGGGCAACACCATGTGCATCGGCGGGACGGTGAGCTGCATCGGCGGGCAGGGGTCGAAGCCGGAGACCTGCAACAACCTCGACGACGACTGCGACGGGACCGTCGACAACGGCTTCGACAAGCTGAACGACCCGCGCTACTGCGGGCCCACCTGCGTCAAGTGCACGCTGCCGCACGCGATCCCGAGGTGCACCGCGGGGGTCTGCGGGATCGCGGTCTGCGAGCTCGGCTACGTGGACCTCAACAAGATCCCGGCGGACGGCTGCGAGTACCAGTGCACGCCGACCGGGGTGGAGATCTGCGACGGGCTCGACAACGACTGCAACGGGCTCAAGGACGGCAATGACCCCGGGATGGTCCCGCTCGGCGGCAACCCCTGCCTCACCGGCGGCCCCTGCAGCGGCGCCACCGCGACCTGCCAGGGGACGAACGGCTGGGTCTGCAGCTACAGCGGGAACGTCCAGCTCAAGCCCTGCACCACCCTCGCCGACTGCAACAACAAGGTCGCCTGCACGGGCGGCTTCTGCCCCGGCATCGTCATCCCCGACGAGACGCTCTGCGATGACAAGGACAACGACTGCGACGGCGTCGCGGATGACCCGTTCCTCGCCACCAAGGGCAAGCCCTGCGCCGAGACCGGCAAGAAGGGCATCTGCCAGGGGACGGGGTCCTGGATCTGCAGCGGCAGCACCACCGTCTGCAACATCACCACGCCGGGCCAGACGAAGACGGACGAGCTCTGCAACGGCAAGGACGACGACTGCGACGGGCTCGTCGACGAGGAGGCCGACGACGCCGCGGGCAAGGGCGTCGTCGACGCGATGGTGCACGTGCAGCGCAGCGGGCGCGACTTCTGGATCTACAGCTACGAGGCCTCGCGGCCCGACGCCACCCTCGCCGCCGCCGGCACCAACACCACGCGCGCCTGCTCGAAGGGCGCCGTGCTCCCCTGGGCCAGCGTGACCTACACCGAGGCCGCCGCCGCCTGCGCCGCGGCGGGGGGCAAGCGCCTCTGCACCGCCGCCGAGTGGCAGGCCGCGTGCCAGGGACCGGGCGTCACCCTCTACCCGTACGGCGCGAGCTACGTCGGCTCCACCTGCAACGGCTTCGACTACGGCGCGGCTGCCCCGATCGCGACCGGGTCGGACGCGCTCTGCAAGACGACCGACAACGTCTTCGACATGAGCGGCAACGTGCGCGAGTGGACGAGCACCCAGCAGGGGACCTCGGGGCCGCCCGACAACCTGCCGATCTTCGAGGTGCGAGGCGGCGCCTACCACACGCCGTGGCCCGGCCTCACCTGCACCTTCAACCTCTCGCTCGCGGTGCAGAACGTGGCCCTGCCGGCGACCGGGTTCCGCTGCTGCTCCAACGCCGCGCCGTGACGGCTGCTCGGCCGATCAAGGGATCAGGGTGACGAAGGTCGGCTTCAACACACCGACAGAGAAGGTCTGGACAGGGTAGAGCGCCTCGTTGGTCACCACGATGGTGCCAGCCGAGCTGCTCGCCACGACGACGCCCTGCGCGAGGTCGATGTCCATCAGCGTCCCCACCGTGGGCAGCGTGCCGAGGGCGCTGCCGTTCCCGATCCGGCTGATCGTGCCCGGCGACCAGCTCGCCGCGAAGACGTGCCCCTGGGCGTTGACGGCGATGGCTCGCGCAGCGAGCGGGAGCACGATCGTGTCCGCCAGCACCATCGTCTGGGGAGCGAACACGCGGATCGTCTTCTCATCGGCCTCGAGCGCATAGATCTTGTCGTCCAGGCCGACGCACACATCGATCAGCTCACCCGAGCCGTGGCGGCTCCAGGTGCCCGAGGCGAAGCGCACGAGGCCGTTCGTCAGGTCGGCTGCCGCCATGTCAGTGGCGTAGACGTCGGCGCCGCGAGCTGCGATGCCGCCGTAGGAGACGTTGGCAAAGGTGTTCCAGCCCGAGAAGGAGAGGTGGGCCCAGGTCGACATCAGGGGATCGAAGACGGAGAGGTAGGGACTGAAGGTGCCATTGTAGATCGCCACCTTCCCGCCGGCGAGGCCGACCAGGTCCCGTGCGGATTCCGACGATGGCCTGGACGGCGTCCCGTAGGGGATCGGGATCGCTGCCTGGGTCACACCCGACAGGGTGAAGGCCCACAGCTTGTCGCCAGCGGTGGCGAGGATCGTGGGAGGCTTGAGCGATGCGTCGGGCTTGAGCGGCCCGTCGGGCTTGAGCGGCGCGTCAGCCTTGAGCGGCGCGTCAGCCTCGAGCACGGCGTCGGCCTTGAGGCGTGCGTCGGCCTTGAGCGGCCCGTCGGCCTTGAGCCCGTCGGCCTTGAGCGGGCCCTCGAGCTTGAGCGGCCCGTCGAGGGCGGTCTCGGGCCCGGGGCTGGCGTCAGCCGGAGAGGTGTCAGTGCCACGCCCCTCGAACGGCAGGAGCGCGTGACATCCGCTGGTGGTCAGCAGCGCGGCCAGGCAGAGCGCACGTCCCATCTCGGGCCATTCTACCAGGCTGGGCGCCACGGACTGAGAGCATTCATGGCGAGAGCGCGATCGCTCCCACCTCGCCGGCAGGGGGCTTGAGAACACTGGAAGTTGTCACCGTTCATGAGATCATGCGCCCCGTGAGCCCCATGACCTCGATCACCAGCCCCGAGCGCCAGCCCGACGAGGTGGAGCGCACCTACCAGGAGCGCCGCGCGCGCTTCGAGGCGGAGCGCGCCCTCCTCGCGAGGCGGAGCCGCCTCCTCTCGCACGGCCGGCTGGCTGCCTTCCTCGTCGCCGCGGGCGCGCTCGGCTACGCGGTGTGGGGGCAGGCGGCGGCGCGCGGGCTGATCGCGGGCGCCGGCCTCGCGGCGCTCGCCGCCTTCGTGGCGCTGGTCGTCCTGCACGCGGCGGTCCTCAGGCGCGAGGAGCGCGCGGCCACGCTGGCGGCGATCAACGGCGAGGCGCTGGCGCGCCACGCCCGCGACTGGGAGCACGCGCCCGAGCCGCGCACCGCCGTGGCGCCCGCCTCGCGGCCGGTGGCGGTCGACCTCGACCTCCTCGGGCGAGCCTCGCTGCTCCAGCTCCTCGGCGCGGCGCGGACGCCGCCGGGGCGGGTGGCGCTGGTCGACTGGCTGCTCGGGCCCGCGAGCCCCGAGGAGGTGCGCGCCCGGCAGGCGGCGGTCGGCGAGCTGGCGCCGCACCTCGACTGGCGGCAGGACCTGGAGGCGCGCGCGCGGCTGCTCTCCGATCTGCCGCCGGACCCCGGGGCGTTCCTGCGCTGGTGCGAGGACGCGCCCTGGCTGCTCGCCCGCCCCTGGCTCGTCTGGCTGCCGCGCGTCCTCGGTGCGGTCACGCTCGCGCTCCTGCTGCTGCAGGCGCTGGGTCCGCTCCGCCCCTGGTGGCTGCTCCTCGCGCTCGGCAACCTCGGGCTCGCCGGGCTCCTCGGACGGCGCGCGACCGAGACCTTCAACCAGATCTCGGCGCGCGAGCGCGAGTTCGCGAGCTACGCGGAGCTCTTCCAGCAGCTCGGCGCGGCCTCCTTCGAGTGCCCGCGGCTGCGCGACCTGCAGCAGCAGCTCGCGGCGGGCGCGCTCTCGGCGAGCGTGGAGCTCAGGCGGCTCGACCGGCTCTGCGGGCTCGCGGACACGCGGCGCTCGGGGCTCTTCCACGTGCCGCTGCAGGCGCTCGTCCTCTGGGACCTGCACGTGCTCTGGCTGCTCGAGCGCTGGCGCCGCCGCGCCGGGCGTGAGGTGCGGCGCTGGCTCGCGCTCCTCGGCGAGGTGGAGGCGCTCTCGGCGCTGGCCGGGCTCCGGCACGACCACCCGGGCTGGTGCTTCCCCGAGGTGACCACGGAGGGGCCGGCGCGGCTCGAGGCGCGCGGCCTCGGGCACCCGCTGCTCCCGCCGGCGAGCTGCGTGGTGAACGACGTCGCGCTGGGACCCGAGGGGACCTTCCTGCTCGTCACCGGCTCGAACATGTCGGGCAAGAGCACGCTGCTCCGCGCGATCGGGGTCAACGTGGTCCTCGCGCAGGCGGGCGGCCCGGTCTGCGCCAGCGCGCTCCGGCTGCCGCCGCTGGTCCTCGGCACCAGCTTCCGCGTGCAGGACTCGCTGGAGGCGGGCGTCTCCTTCTTCCTCGCCGAGCTGCGCCGGCTGAAGGAGATCGTCGACCTGGCCGGGCGCTGCCGGGACGGCGTCGCGGCGGGAGGGCCGCGCCTGCTCTACCTGCTCGACGAGATCCTCCTCGGCACCAACATCACCGAGCGCCAGATCGCCGTGCGCCGGGTGCTCGCCCACCTCCTCGCGCAGGGCGCGCTCGGCGCCATCTCCACCCACGACCTCACGCTGGCGAGCGCCGAGGGCGTCGCGCAGGCCTGCCGGCCGGTCTACTTCCGCGAGAGCTTCGAGGAGGGGCCGGAGGGCGCGCGGATGACCTTCGACTACAAGCTGCGTGAGGGCGTGGCGCCCACGGCGAACGCGCTCAAGCTGCTGGCGCTGGTGGGGCTCGAGGAGTGAGCCGGCGTCGTCAGATCGTCACCGGCCGGTTGTTGCGCAGATCATCGATCAGCCGTCGCAGCTCCTCGCCTGCACCCGCGTAGGCGAGCTGCGTGATGCGAGTCGCTTCGACCTGGTCTGCTTCGGTCCAGCTCGGTGCCTTGACGAGCCGGCTCAGGTCCGCGACGTCGACCAGTCGGTCCTCTTGCGGCCGGGTCACCGCGGTCGCCGAGCAGAACTTCATCGCCACCAGGGCCGCCCGCGTGACGATGGGCAGCCGGCGCCCCTGGTAGACCCCCTCCTCGGCTCCGAGCAGCGCCTCGGCCCAGACCGCGTGCGAGTCCGACAGCATGAGGTCTGCCAGCGTCGTCGGGCTTCCCGGAGAGGCAAGGACCTGCAGGACGTCGCGCTCCCGGCGAAGCTCGAAGCCCGCGTCGGCCAGCCCACGCTCCACGACCGCACGGCGTCGTCCTTCGATGATCAGATCCACGTCGACGGTCAGCCGCGGGCGCGTGTGGGCGGAGACCGCGTGACCTCCGGCGAGCGCATGCCGCACGCCCGCCGAGTCCAGGACGTCGAGCAGCCGCGCGAGCAATCGCCCTTGCTCGTCCATCATCTCTCCGAAGAGCCGCACGCTGATGACCACGATCCCATCTTAGCACGCGCTGCGCGGCGCGGCGTCGCCGCGAAGGCGCGTCAGCGCGTGGGCCGCGAGGCGGGGAAGGCCTCGCCGCCGCGCGGCGCACGGGGCGCCAGGGGCGCGCCGCGGTGGCAGAGGTCGGCGGGGATCCAGGTGGCGACGCCGGGGGCGTCCCAGAAGAGGTCGACCACCACGCCGTCGCGGTCGAGGAGCACCGAGAAGACGCGCTCGATCTTGCCGCCCTCGGGCAGCCAGGTGAGGATGCGCGAGCGCTGGAAGCGGCCGTCGCGGCGGGGCTCGCCGAACTGCTGGCGCAGCTCCGCCTCGCGCGTGCGGCAGAGCTCGATGCGCCGGATCAGCTCGCGCTGCTTGGCGAGCGCGGTGGAGGCGGGCGCCTGGCTGCTGCCGTGGCCGAACGTGGTCTCCAGCGTGCACCCACCAGCCACGGAGAGTGCGACCGCGAGCCCGAGCGCGAGCCAGATCGCGGGGAAGAGCGCTGCCTTCATGCGGGTCTCCTCGGAGCAGAGCGCTCCGCGTCAGCGTCATCCCACGATCCGGCGGCAGCGGCAAGCGGGTCGGGTGAGCGGGTCGGGTGAGCGGGTCGGGCGAGGTGAGGCGCGCTGGAGGTGGTCAGGCGGCGGCCGACGCCCGCGGCGTGGCCGGCGTCAGCGCGCCGATGCGGTTCCACGACGGGTTGGAGAGCAGCGGCACCACCGCGTCCATCACCCGGGCCCAGTCGGCGAGCGAGAGGTCCTCGCCCTTCAGGTAGCGGACGAAGGCTGGCGTGCTGTAGAGCTTGCGGCTCGCGCGCTCGTAGGCCGCGCGATCGCCAGTACGGATCAGCGACTCGAGGGGCTTGCCGAGGAAGCGCTCGAGGGCGCGCAGGTCGGCGAGGTACCAGCTCACCTGGCGCTCGACCTGCGGGGGGGTGAGGTGCGGCTGCAGCACCTGCACCCGCTGCCGCACGAGGTCGCGGTCGCGGGTCAGCACGAAGCCGTCGTTCTTCACCAGGAAGGTGATCAGCGGGCGCAGGCGGTTCGCCTCGCGCTTGCCGAGCTGGGCCTGGGTCTTCTCGATCGCGTGGCCGAGGCCGGCCACCGTCGTCAGCGTCTGCCCCTCGACGTAGCGGGCGAAGGCGCCGCCGATCGCGCGCGGGTCCTTGAGCCCCGCGGGCCAGTGCCGGTCGATGGACGCCTGCCGCTGCGCGAGCGCGCGGCGCTGCGTCGCGTAGGCCGGGTCGAGCTGCGCGGTGTAGCCGCTGATGTCGAGGGTGCGGCCGTAGGTGTCCTTGCCGTCCTTGCTGTCCTTGCTGTCCCTGGCGTCCTTGCCCTTCTCCTCGGGCTGCACCGA
>JAKLHH010000417.1 GCA_022710245.1 Myxococcota bacterium | reverse complement strand
TCCGACCTGCAGGCGGCCGTGCAGCACGCCTACGGCCTCTACCCGCCGAGCTACCTCAGGCGGATGGTGCTCCTCTCCGACGGCAACGAGACCACCGGAGACGTCCTCGCCGAGACCTACCGGGCGGCGAGCCGCGGCATCAAGGTCCACGTCCAGACCCTCCCCGAGCGGAAGCAGAAGGAGGTGCTGGTGCGGACGCTGACCCTGCCGCGCGAGGTGCGGATGGGCGCGCCCTTCGACGTCACCGCGGAGATCTACTCCACGCACAAGGAGAAGGTCACCCTCACCCTCTACAAGGACGAGTTCATCAACGTCCTCGACGGTCACAAGAGCCTCGAGGTGGAGCCGGGCCGCAACGAGGTCAAGTTCAAGTCGATGGTGCAGGAGCCCGGCTTCGTCACCTACCGGCTGGTGATGGGCGACGTCAAGCAGGACACCTGGCGCTCGAACAACACAGCCTCGGCCACGCTCCCCGTCTTCGGGCGGCCCAAGGTCCTCTACGTCGAGGGCGAGCCGATCTACGCCGGCTACCTGCAGCGCGCGCTGGAGGCGGAGAAGATCGATGTCTCCGTGCGCGGCCCCTACGGGGTCCCCTCGTCGATCGCCGAGCTGCAGAAGTTCGACCTGCTGATCATGAGCGACGTCCCGGCCATGTACGTGGGCCTCGGCCAGATGGCGGCGATCCAGTCCTACGTGCGCGACCTCGGCGGCGGCTTCATCATGACCGGCGGCCAGAACTCGTTCGGCTCCGGCGGCTACTACGGGACGCTGATCGAGCGCATCCTGCCGGTGCGCTTCGACACCGAGAAGAAGCGCGACCAGCCCTCGCTCGCGCTCGGGCTCTGCATCGACCGCCCGGGCTCGATGACCGGGCAGAAGCTGGAGCTCGCCAAGGACGCGGCGAAGGCCACCGCCGAGCTGCTCGGCTCCTCGGATCTCATCACGGTGACCGCGTTCGACTCGTCACCGACGCTCGTCGTCCCGCTGCAGCGCGCGGCGAACCGCCTGCGCATCCTCAGCGACATCTCCCGCATCCAGGCCGGCGGCGGCACCAGCATCAAGCCCGCGCTCGAGGAGTCCTACCATTCGTTGCAGCGCGCCGTGGCCAAGGTCAGGCACGTGATCCTGCTCTCCGACGGGCAGTCGCCCTACCAGGGCATCGCCGAGCTGGTCGAGGAGATGGCCTCCAACAAGATCACCGTCTCGGCGGTGGGCGTCGGCGACGGCGCCGACCGCACGCTGCTGCAGATGATCGCCGAGCGGGGCAACGGGCGCTTCTACTTCACCGAGGACGCCACCAACATCCCCAAGATCTTCACCAAGGAGACGACGCAGGTGGCGCGCTCGGCGCTGGTCGAGGAGCCGGTGAAGGTGCGCCAGCTGAAGCTCGCCAGCGTGCTCGCCGGCATCGACTGGGGCGGCGCGCCGGTGCTGCGCGGCTACGTCAGCACCAAGCCCAAGCCGCTCTCGGAGACGCTCCTCGTCAGCGAGCTCGGCGAGCCGATCCTCTCCATCTGGCGCCTCGGCCTGGGCAAGACGGCGGCCTTCACCAGCGACGTGAAGAACCGCTGGGCCGTGGAGTGGCTGCGCTGGCCGGGCTACGGGCAGTTCTGGGCCCAGCTCGTGCGCGAGGTGATGCGGCACCGGGTGCAGCGCTCGTTCGAGATGAAGGCGGGCGTGGAGCACGGGCTGGTGCGCGTCACCGTCGACGCCATCGACCGCGCGGACCGCTTCATCAACGGGCTCGACTCGACGCTGACCGTCCTCGATCCGCGCCGGCCGGGCGCGAAGCAGGTGGTGCCGCTGCAGCAGAGCGCGGCGGGGCGCTACGAGGCGAGCTTCCGGCTGCGCAGCTACGGGTCGTTCCTGCTCCGCGCCTCGCACAGGACCGAGGGCAAGGTGGTGGCCGAGAGCGTGAGCTCGCTGTCGGTGCCTTACCCCAAGGAGTACACGGACCTGGTGCAGGACCGCGCGCGCCTCGAGCGCGCCGCGAAGATCGGCGGCGGGCTCGTCAACCCGGCGCCGGCGGCGATCTTCGATCCGGGCCAGGACAAGGTGCGGTTCCACAAGGACCTCTGGGGGCGGGTGCTCTGGATCGTGATGGGCCTCTTCCTCCTCGACGTGCTGCTCAGGCGCGTGCGTATCTTCGGGTACGCACCCACGTCGATCTCCTAGCCGACCGCGCGGGCAGGGCAGGAGAGCTCGCTGGAATAATTCAGCCGCCCCGTCGAGATCAGTTGACAGCCACCCGCCCTTTGTTAAATATACACAGGACTTCGGGGCGTAGCGCAGCCTGGTAGCGCGTTCGGTTCGGGACCGAAAAGTCGGAGGTTCAAATCCTCTCGCCCCGACCAAGTAGCGGCACGTGTGGCAAGGGAGAGGCTGGTGGCGCAGCTTAACATCCTCGTCGTCGATGACGACCGCGATGTCTGCGAGTACCTCGAGGACTTCCTTACCCACGAGGGCTATCACGTCAAGTCGTTGACCGATCCCACCCGCGCGGTCGAGGAGCTCAAGCAAGCCGACTACCACCTCCTGATCCTCGACCTGATGATGCCCAAGATGGGCGGCATCGACCTGCTGGAGAAGATCCGACGAGTCGATGACGACCTCGCGGTGATCATCCTCACCGGCTACCCCTCCCTCGAGACCGCCACCGCCTCGATCCAGCACGAGGTCTCGGCGTACATCAAGAAGCCGTTCTCGTCTGACGACTTCCGCGACGTCATCCAGCGCATCGCGAAGAAGAAGGGGCTCGTGCTCCGGCGCGAGGACGAGCTCCACGCCACCATCGGCCGCAACATCCGTGAGCTGCGCAAGGCCCGGAACCTGACCCTGAAGCAGATGGCGCGGCGGACCAAGCTCTCGGTGAGCCTGCTCTCGCAGATCGAGCGCGCCGAGAGCTCGGCTTCGGTCTCCTCGCTCTTCAAGGTGGCGACCGCCCTCGACGTGCCAATCACCGAGCTCTTCGGCGACTTCTAGCCTTCGACCTTCCGTTCACTGCGACGCGCCTGCAATCGATACGGCCGGCTGCAACATTGCAGGAACCTGGATCCGCGGCGTCAGAGCGCCTCGCTCTCGCAGCGCGGCGCCCCGCCCGCGAGCGAGCAGAAGCCCTTGCCGGGGCTCGGGCAGGGGCGCACCGGGCAGAAGAGGTTGCACCCCTGCGAGGTCCACTCGGCGCCGATCTTGGCGAGCTCCGCCAGCGCCGCCGTGTTGCTGCCCTCGACCGGTGTCTGGCAGCCGCAGCCGGCCCAGTCGTCGGCGAGCTGGCCGCACTGGGAGCCGGGCTGCGCCAGGCACTTCTTCGCCTCGTCGAGCTGGCTGCGATAGCGCGAGAGGATGGCCAGGCAGCGCTGCGCCTGGTTGAGGTCGTAGGGAGTCGCCACGTCACTCGCCCGCGACACGTCGACGGGCGAGGCCTCGCGCCCGGCCTCGCGACGCGGCGCCGCGTCCGCGGGCGTCGACGCCCCCGAGTCGCCGCAGCCCACCACGAGAGCCAGCGCCGCGAACGCCAGCGCCGCGAACGCCAGCGCCCGCACCACCGCCCCCGGAGCCCTGCCGGACCCCGCCTGACCTGCCACGCCGAGGCTCATCCCCGAACTATACTCACGAGGCGAGGCCACGCAACCGCGCAAGCGGCCCCGTCAGCCCCTGGCCCAGCCGTCGAGCCGCTGCCGCAGCCGCTCGATGGCGTCGGGGATCGCCGAGGGCGCCTCGAGAGGGAACGCGTGACCGGCCTCGGGGAGCAGGGTCAGCGTCGCGTCCGGGAGCCGCGTGGCGAGGATGCGCGCGTTCTCGGGCGGGATGATGCGGTCGCCGTCGCCGGCGAGGACCTCGACCGGGCAGCGGATGCGCGAGAGCGAGAAGCCGGTGGAGTGGAGCGCCGCCGCGGAGAGCTGTCCGAGGAGACCGCGCCAGGGCGACGGCTTCCCCTGCACGGCGCGATCCCAGGCCTCGAAGATCCTCGGGTCGCGCTGCAGGCTGCGCGGGTGCACGATCTCGAGGCGGAGCCGTCGCGCGGCGTCCAGATCGCCGAGGAAGCTGCGGGCCATCAGCGGCAGGAAGCCGATCCGCGCGGGCTTGCCGACGGGCGGGCCGCAGCTGGTCGCCGCCAGGACCAGTCCGGCGACGGCCTCCGGACGCCGCAGCGCCAGGTGCTGCGCGATCATGCCGCCGAGCGAGATGCCGACGACGATCGCCGGGCCGCCACCCACCTCGGCCAGCACGCCGGCGAGATCGTCGGCGAGGTCTCGCATGCGATAGGGCGGGAGCGGCGCGTCCGAGTCTCCGGTGCCGCGATTGTCGATGGTGACCACGGTCAGGCCTCGCCGCGCGAGCGCGCCGGGCAGGCCGATCCAGAGCTTTCCGGGCATGCCGAGGCCGCCCACCAGCGCCACGGGCGGCCCCTCACCGCGGCGGTCGTAGGCGATACGAACACCATCGCGCTCGAGGAGGTGCCGGCTCATCGCTGCTACTCTACCATCGCGCACCGCGGAGTTCATTCGCAGCGGCGGGGACCGCTCCGACATATCCCCATCAACTCGCGGATCACCACTCCCATCGCCAGGCCGCCCTCCCTCGACGCTGCCGAGTGGGGGCTCTGAGCGAAGGCCTCAGCGCTCGATCGTGTACGCGTAGACCTTCGACGGATAGCCCTGCTCGACGCCGCGCAGCGGGATCACCTGCCAGAAGTGGCGGCCCGGCCGCTCCGCCTGCGGGCGGTAGCGCGTGACCTTCACCACCACCTCCTCGTCGGGGACCCAGAAGTTCGGCTCCACGGCGACGCGGACCAGGTACGAGGTCGCGCCAGGGGCCGCCTCCCAGGTCAGCGTCGGCGGGTGGGCGCCGCGGTGGAGCACCGGGCGCAGCCGCTCCGGCGCCTGCGGCAACACGTGGGCGAAGCCGGGCGTCGTCGCGAGGAGGACGCCCGTGCCGCGCGGGAGCACGCGGCTCGCGTGCGGACCGCTCACCTTGACGTAGGCGGTGAGCGCCTCGACGCGGAGGCCGCTCGCCGTCTCGCGGACGCGGAACTCGCCGCCCTCGCCCACGCAGACGCGCTGGCTGGCGCGGATCAGGATGCCGCGGCCGCGCGCGGTCGCCTTGGCGCGCGCTTCCCCCGAGAGGAGCGTCACCTGCACCTGCTCGGGCGCGCCCTCGGGCCCCAGGCGGGACTCGAGGCGCAGCCGGCCGGAGAGGACCAGCCACTGGTCCTCGGGGAAGCGCAGCACGGCGCTGATGCCGTTGCGGGTCAGGAGGACATCCCCGAGGCGGACCTTCTCATCCTTGCGCGCGATGAGCAGCCGCCCGCCGCGCTCGACGAAGAGGCTCCCCGGCGCGAACTCGACTCGCATGCGAAGGACGTCGCGCAGCGCGGGATTCGCCCGGCTCGCGTCCTGCGGACGCTCCGCGGTGGAGTGCGAATCGACCTCGCGCTTCGCCGCCTGACTCCTGGTCGCGGCCTTCGCGACGCTGGCCGCGGCGACGAGGGCTGCCCGGTTTGCCCTGCGACCGTTTCCGACCGGCTCCTCGCGATCGATCACCTGGGGCACGACGCTCGGCGCCACCAGGGCGCCAGCGCGGGCGCCGGGGCGCCGCCGAGGTCCGACCTCGACGCCGCGAGGAGCACGCGCAGATCGCGCGGCCAGGAGGCGCGAGGTCCCGGAGGACTCTGCCGCCTCGCGGGCCGCCTCGCGCGCGAGCGCCGCGGCCACGGCGCTGGGCTGCGCGCGCGGCGTGGGACGGGTCGCGGCTGTGTGCTCCCCCTGACGCATCGCTCGCGTGCCCAGCGTCGCCACGGTGACCACACCCGCGACGCCGAGGGCCGCGGTCAGCCCGATCACCCAGGCGCCCACGCCCTGCGCCGACGCGCCGGCGGCGGCGAGCGGACCAGGGCTCGCGAGGGGGCCGGTGGCCGGCGTGCCGGCCGGACCCGCGGCGCTCGTGCCAGCCGCTCCCGAGAGCCCCGCCTCGAGGAGCCCGGGCGGCAGCGGGGGCGGCAGGGTGGGCGGAGGCGGGAGCAGCGCGACCAGCGCGGCCACCGGCGGGTGCTCCTGCTTGCAGCGCGGGCACGACTGGAGGTGCCGCTCGATCTGGTTCCCCTGCCCCTTCTGCGCCAGCTTGCCGAGCACCTCGCAGCGCTCCAGGATCAGCCCCGGGTTGCCGAGGAGCTGCTCGGCGATGACCAGGGCGCGGAAGCGGGCCCGCGCCCGGTGGAGGGTGACCTTGACCATCGAGAGGCTGAGCTCGAGGACCCGCGCCAGCTCCTCGTACTCGAGCCCCTCCACCTCGCGCAGGAGCAGGATCTGACGGTAGCGAGGCGGGAGCTTCTCGAGGGCATCCGCAGCGCAGGCCGCGAGCTCGCCGCGGTGGCGCTGCTCGTCCGGGGACTCCGAGGGGGACTCCACCCGCTCCGGGTCGAGCTCGGGGCCGAGCCGGGTGCGCAACGTCAGCTCGCGCAGGCAGAGGTTGGTGACGATGCGGAACATCCAGGCCTTGAACTGCAGACGTTCCCGGGTCCGGGGAATGGCGGCGATGGCTCGGGCGAAGGCCTCGTGGACCGCGTCTCCCGCGGCGGCCTCGTCGCGGAGCATGCGCCAGGCGTGGCGGTAGAGCTGGGCCGAGTGGCGCTGGTAGAGCTCCCCCAGCGCCTGCTCGTCGCCCGTGCGGGCGAGATCGGCCAGCTCCTCTTCGGCCAGGCTGGAGGCGGGGGGAGGGGGCACGCGAGGCTCCTTCGTGCTGCGTCTAGAGCTTCAACCCGCGCCGGCGCTCCGGGTTACAGTACGATGT
>JAKLHH010000416.1 GCA_022710245.1 Myxococcota bacterium | reverse complement strand
CTCGCCAGGCTCGAGCCCTACATCGCGGCCCCGGCCACCTGGCGCGTCGTCAGCCACAACCACTGGGGCGAGTACGGGCACGCGCACCACCGCATGGTCGCCGCCGTGGTGCGGGAGCTCGCGCGCAAGTACGGCAAGGACGTCTGGATGCTGGCGACGACGCGCATCAACCGCAAGACCCTGGATCCCGCGACGACGCCCGGCAGCACCACCTACTACCGCAACGAGGACAAGACGCTGCCCGGCCTGCAGGTGGTGTGGAAGAGCTTCTCCCATACGACCGTCAACGCGGTCCGACAGCTCTACCAGAAGGCGATGCTCCCCTGGCCCGGGATGCCGAACAACCAGTACGACACCTGGACCTGGCAGGACGGCAAGTACGACTACCCCTCGGGCTCCCGCCCGTACGTGAAGATCGTCGCCTCCGGCGTGGACTACACGCCGAACCACCTCACCCGCCTCACCCAGATCCGCGACAACGACGCGCCGCTCTACGGCTCCTGCGGACACACCACCTTCTGACTGACCGAAGAGTTCAGGGCACCGCGTGCTTGGAGAGGAACGACCAGGCCTTGGTCGCGAAGTCGGCCGGCCAGAGGTGGCCGCCACCGACGAGGGTCATCGAGACCGGATGCCCCAGCTGCTGCATCCGCGTCGCCAGGCTGCAGCCGTAGTACGCCGAGACGGTGGTGTCGTCGCGCGCGTGGATGAGGTAGCCCGGGACCTTGCGCCCGCTCTTCGGCACGGGCGCCGGCTTCTCCGGGCCGGCGCAGCGGCAGAAGCCCGGCTCCCTCGCCATCGCCGCGCAGCTCGCGGCCTTCGTCGAGTAGAAGGTGCAGCCGCGCGTGGCCGGGCAGCGGACCAGGCCGCCGCCGGCGCCGGCGAAGGCGGCGATGCGCGTCGGCATGGCGAAGGCGGCGAAGGCGGCGAAGAAGGCGCCGTTCGAGAAGCCCAGCGCATAGACCCGGCGCGGGTCCGAGCCCCAGGCCTTCTGCGCGGCGACGATCGCGGCGCGCACCGCGAGGAGGTCGCGGTTCGTCTCCGGCGAGGTGCTCGGGTGCGTCTCGAAGAACTTCTGGCCGGCGGTGTGGTTGTCCCAGTCGCCGCTCGGCATGGCGCGAGCCTGCAGCCCGACCACCGCGAGCTTCTCGGCGTCGGCCAGGGCCGCGGCCTTGGCGGCGACGATGCCGCCCCAGGCGTTGCCGTCGGTGCCGTCGAAGACGAGGAGCAGCGGGCTGCCGCGCTTGAGGCCTGGCGGCACGTAGGCGGCCAGCGTGCGCGCCTCGCCGCCGACCGTCAGCTTGATCTCGAAGTGCTCGCCGGCCCGCGAGGGGAGCGAGCCCTTGTAGGCGACCGGGTCGGACGCGCCGGCTGGCGCGCCCGGCGCTCCCGTGGCACAGGCCGGCCAGGCGAGGAGCAGCGCGAACAGCGGGGCGACGGTCAATGCGAGAGGCGAGGCACCTGACATGTATCCTCCTCGGCGTTCCTAACGTAGCATGAACCGGGAGCGGCGCCGCCCAGGTCCGGCAGCGAGGGCGTAGCTGCCGCGGCCCTCAGCGGGAGCCTCGCCGCCCAGGTCTACCCGAAGGGTCCGGCAGCGAGGGCGTAGCTGCCGCGACCCATAGCATAAGGAGACGCGATGTCGCTCCTCAGCCTCGCCGGCAAGCCCACCTTCCTCCTCGGGGTGAACTACTGGTCGCGCGCGGGCGGGCCGCGGATGTGGGAGCGCTTCGACGCGGACGCGGTGCGCGCCGAGCTCCACCAGCAGCGCGCGCTCGGGCTCAACGTCTGTCGCTCGTTCGCCTTCGTCCCCAGCTTCATGCCGCGGCCGCCGGCGGTCTCGCGCGCGGCCCTCGCGTGCTTCCGGAGCTTCCTCGACCTCTGCCAGGAGGAGGGGCTCGCCACCATCCCCTCGTTCCTGGTCGGGCACATGTCCGGCGAGAACTACGACTTCCCCGGCCAGCGCGGCCGCAGCCCCTACCGCAGCCGCGTCGTCCTCGGCTGGCAGCGCCGGCTGATCGACGCGCTCGCCGCGGCCGGCGCGCGCCACCCCGCGGTCTGCGCCTGGCTGGCGAGCAACGAGATGCCGAACTGGGCGGGCGGCGACGAGCCCGAGCGGATCGTCGCCTGGGCGAAGAGCCTGCGCGCGGCGCTCCGGCGGCGCGACCGCGAGCGGCCCTTCAGCCTCGGGGACGGCGTCGCCAACCTCGGCGGCGGCCAGAACGGCTTCGACCCGGTGGCGCTCCGCGACCTCATCGACTTCGTCGGCCCCCACGCCTACTACGCGGACCTCGATCCGCTGCGCCAGGCCTTGAACGCCGAGCTCTCGGTGCGCGCGGTGAGCCACCTCGGGCTGCCGGTGCTCCTCGAGGAGTTCGGCTGCTCCTCCTGCCAGGCGAGCGAGGAGGGGCAGGCGCTCTACTTCCGCGAGGCGATCCACGGCGCCCTCTCGGCCGGCGCCGCGGGCGCGCTCGGCTGGTGCTTCTCGGACCTCGACCTCGGCGACGAGCTCCCCTACCGGCACCACGCCTTCGAGCTCGGCTTCGGCATCACCCGCGCCGACGGCAGCGAGAAGCCGGTCTGCGAGGAGCTGCGCCAGGTCTCGGCGCTCCTCGAGCGCACGGGCGCCGCGCGCCTGCGCCCGCCGCGTCCGCGCGCCGCCATCCTGGTCCCCTCCTACTTCACCCGGAGCTACCCGTTCTCCGGCGAGGACCGCGGTCGCATGCGGCGGACGCTGCTGCAGAGCTACGTGCTCTGCGCGGGCGCGGGCCTCGAGGTCGAGCTCCTCCCCGAGGGGCAGGACCTCGCGCCCTACCGGCTGATCCTCTGCCCCTCGACGCAGAAGCTCACCGTGCCCACCTGGCGGGCGCTCCTCGAGCACGCGCGGCGGGGCGGCGTCGTCTACTGGTCGTACTTCATGGGCGACAGCCGCTTCCTGCAGGGCGCCTGGTGCAGCAACTTCGAGGAGCTGACCGGCTGCGTGCACCGCCTGCGCTACGGCTGCTACGACCTGCCCGAGGAGACGCTGCGGCTCGAGGGCGAGGGGAGCGACCTCTACCTCTGGACCACCACCACCGTCGGCGAGGAGCACGCGCGGGCGTTCCTCCCCATCGAGGCGCGGCGCGCCGAGGTGCTGGCGCGCGACAACCTCGGCGGCGCGGCGCTGACGCGGATGCGGCACGGCGAGGGTGAGGTGCTCTTCCTCGCCTACCCCTGGGAGCGCTACCTCGCCGAGCAGCACGCCGGCGTCGGCAACGGCACCGCCTTCGAGCTCTACCGGCTCCTCGCGGCGCGCGCCGGGCTCGCGCCGACGGTGCGCGCGAGCGACCCCGGCGTGCAGCTGCGGCTGGTGGAGGTGGAGGGCGAGGAGCGGCCGCTCCTCTGGGTGCTCAACCACCGCTGGGAGCCGGCCTACGTCACCCTCGACACGCCGGGCGGCGAGGCGGTCTTCGGCCTCGAGGACCCGCTCCCCGAGGGGAGCCAGCCGCTCGAGCTGGGGCCGAAGGAGGTGGCGGTCTACCGGCTCGCGCGCGCGCCCTGAGCTCGCAGCTTCGCAAGAGCGGCTAGCCCCCTGGGCGCCGCGTCCTCGGGATGTCGTGCCTCACGGCTCGCTCGGGCCGGTGGCGTCGACCCAGTAGCGGTCGACCTTCTTCACCACTCCGGACTCGAAGGTGATCTTGGCGCCAACGACCAGGGTCTCTCCTGGCCGTGGCATCCGGGGCTGCTCCAGCTGGTTGTAGGTCCAGGAGCCCTGGCTCCGCTTGTTCGGCGGCCCGAGGAGCGTGAGGACCTCCCCCTCGCTCATCCCTTCCTTGACGAGGTCGATCCTTGAAGTGAACTGGTCCTGCGTCAAGACCATGGGCTTCACCGTGGATTGACCCTTGCCTGGCGATGGTGAGGCAGCGCAGGCCACCATCGCCAGGGCAGCGGTGAGCAGCGAGGCGCCGAGCGCTACATCCCGACGGTCCAGGAGACCCAGCCCGCTCGGACCTGCAGTCAGGTGTCACCTCCTCGCCGGGACGACCGACGCTACCAGCCGCCCGGGACCAGGGCAAGGGCATGCCGGCGAGGTACTAGTGCACCCAGCGCCCCGGCGACTCGGGCTGCTCGGCCGGGTCGTAGCCGTGGGAGAGCGTGAAGCTGTAGGCCGAGTAGGGGCCGTCGTCGGCCTCGACGATGCAGTCGAAGACGAACTCCTCGGGACCCTTCCCGTCGATCTCGACGTAGGTCACCGTCCCCGAGGCGATCAGCACCTCGCCGACCAGGTCCTTGCCCCGCAGCACCTGCACGAGCAGCGTGTCCTGGCCCTCCTTGCCGAGGTGCCAGTGGAAGTCGTCGTGGTCGTAGAGGACCGCCTCGGGGGTGGCCACGCTGACGATGCAGTTCGGGTGGCCCTGCAGCCACTGCCAGAACTTCCCGAACTCGAGCACGACCTCTCCGACGACAGACTTGGGCATCAGCGTCCTCCAGCGTGGGAGACGTACCGGCAATCGGGCGGCTTGTCCAGCGTGGCCTCCTGCCGCGGCCGAGGCCCTCCACCGCCGCATCCCGCCACGGGCGAGCGCACGCTCGTCAGCGAGCGGCGGTCGATGGTTGCCGCGCCCCGGTCGCGGGTGGTATTGATGGACCACGGCGCGCGCCGCGCCGTCTGCAAGGTGATCTGATGCTCCGGATGCAGGTGCTCATCGAGAGACACTGACGAGCCGTCCCGGAGGCAGGTCTGCCTCCCTCGCGGCCTCGTCCCAGCTCGGGCTCACCCGCCTAGCCTCCGCGGCGGGCGCGGGCCCGCCAGGAGGTGCAGCAATGACGACCGACTACCGTCCCATGTGGCAGGGCCTCGGGCTCGACCTCGCCGCGCACGACGCGCTCCTCGGGGTCCTCGGCCCGCTCTACGAGCAGACCTTCCTCTCGCAGCGGCAGCGCCCCGAGGGGATGAAGTACTTCGACTTCGTCATGAGCGAGGTGCACGGGCTCCGCATCAAGGAGCTCGTCGACGCCCGCGCCGCTGGCGGCAAGGTCGTCGGCACCTTCTGCACCTACGTGCCCGAGGAGCTGGTGCTCGCCCTCGGCGGGACGATGGTGGGCCTCTGCGCCGGGGCCGAGTTCGCCACGCCGGAGGTGGAGAGGATCCTGCCGCGCACCACCTGCGCGCTGATCAAGGGCGCCTTCGGGTTCGCCCTCGCGCGGGTCTGCCCCTACCTCGCCGCCAGCGACCTCGTCGTCGGCGAGAACACCTGCGACGGCAAGAAGAAGGGCTACGAGCTCTTCCGCGAGCTGGTGCCTCGCCTCCACGTGATGGACCTGCCGCAGACGAAGAGCGGCGAGGGGCGCGCGCTGCTCCGCGCGGAGTACGTCCGTTTCGTGGAGCGGCTCGAGGCCCTCACCGGCCGCGAGCTGGAGCTGGAGCCGCTGCGCCGCGCCGTCGCCATGGTGAACGCCAAGCGCGCGGTCATGCACCGCCTGGCGCGCCTGCGCGCCGCCGAGCCGGCGCCGATCTCGGGGCTCGACGGCCTGCTCGCGAACCAGATCTACTTCTACGACGACCCGGCGCGCTTCACCGCGTCGGTGAGCAAGCTCTGCGACGAGCTGGACGCCCGCGCGGCGAAGGGCGAGGGCGTGGCCCCACGCGGCACGCCGCGCGTCCTCGTCTCCGGCTGCCCGATGGCGGTCCCCAACTGGAAGCTCCCCTCGATCATCGAGCGGAGCGGCGCGGTGATCGTCGGCGAGGAGTCGTGCGTCGGCGCCCGCGGCACCCAGGCGCTCACCGCCGACAGCGGTCGCACCGTGGACGAGCTGCTCGACGCCATCGTCGACCGCTACCTGAAGATCGACTGCGCGATCTTCACCCCGAACGAGAGCCGGCTCGAGCACGTCCTGCAGCTCGCGCGCGAGCTCAAGGCCGACGGGGTCATCCACTACAGCCTGCAGTTCTGCGCGCCGTACCAGATCGAGGCCGGGCCGCTCGAGCGCCGGCTGGAGGCGGCCGGGATCCCGGCGCTCCGCATCGACACCGACTACGGCCAGGAGGACGTCGGCCAGCTGAGCACGCGCGTCGAGGCGTTCCTCGAGCGGCTGGGCGAGCGGGCCGCGTGATGCGCAGCGCAGGGCTCGACCTCGGCTCGCGCACCATCAAGCTGGTGGTCGTCGAGGGCGGCGCGGTGGTGCGGCGCGAGGTGCACGACACCGGCTCCAGCCCCCTCGAGGTATGCCGGGCGCTCCTCGACGGCGAGCGGCGGGACGCGCTCGCCGCCACTGGCTACGGCCGCCACCTGGTGCGCGAGCACTGGCCGGAGGCGCGCGTGCTCACCGAGATCAGCGCGGTCGCGCTGGGGGCGCGGTCGGGCGTGCCCACCTGCCGCGCGGTGATCGACCTCGGCGGGCAGGACACCACGGCGATCACCCTCGACGGTGACGGGCACGTGCAGCGCTTCGCCATGAACGACCGCTGCGCGGCCGGCACCGGCCAGTTCCTCGAGCTGATGGCGACGGCGCTGGCCTACACGCGCGAGGGGTTCGTCGCGGCGGCGGCCGGCGCGGCGCGGGCCGAGAAGCTGAGCAGCATGTGCACCGTCTTCGCGCAGTCGGAGGTGGTCTCGCTGGTCGCGCGCGGCGCCCGGCGCGAGGAGATCGCGCTCGGCGTCCACCAGGCGATCGCCGCGCGCATGGCGGGGCTCGCCGGCAGCCTGCCGCTCGAGGAGCCGATCCTCTTCACCGGCGGCGGGGCGCTCAACGGGTGCCTGGCCGGGCTCCTCGCGCGGGCGCTCGGCCGGCCGCTCCAGGTGGCACCGGAGCCGCAGACC
>JAKLHH010000415.1 GCA_022710245.1 Myxococcota bacterium | reverse complement strand
GAGCCTCCGCAGGAGGCGAGCAGGGCGAATTGCGGCGCTACCAGCTGTTGCGCCGGTTCCGCGCCTCTCGCTCGCGCGCGGCGGCCGCCAAGCGGACGGCGTGGCTGTCGGGCGTCTCCGTGTAGGCCATGAAGGTCCTGCTGCCGCTCTGCATCAGGTCGAACGAGTCCCGCCGGTAGGTCCGCCCCCTCGCAGATGCGTCGTCATGGGCCGCTGGCGGCGCCAACCTCGCGCGCAGCTGGAGCAGTGATCGGCGAGCCTCGTCTCGGCGACATTGGTCCCGGCCGCCCACCTCCTCCCACGCTTCCTCGGGCGTCTCGCGAGCATCCTTCGCAAACTGGCAGCTCTGAGCTAGAATTGGCTTCACCATCAACCCGAACGGAGGATTGGGGATGCGCCTGCGGATCCTGATCGTCGCCATGGCCATGATGGCCGCCGCCTGCCCCAGCGAGAACAACCCCGTGGACCTCGGCAGCGGCGACACGCCCGTCGACGCGCCGAAGACGGACGGGAAGCCCGACGGCGTCAAGCCTGACGCGGCCCGGACCGACGCGAGGCGCGACGCGCCCGGGACCGACGCGAAGCCCGACGCGCCCACCCCCGACATCAAGGCCTGCGTCGCCTCGGGCGCGAGCTGCAAGGCCTCGGGAGACTGCTGCTCCGGCCTCTGCGAGAACCTGGTCTGCGCGGCGCCGAAGTGCAAGGGCATCGGCGAGACCTGCGCGGTGGCCGGGGACTGCTGCAACCTCAACTGCTCGGGCGGCAAGTGCGCCTCCGTCGCCTGCGTGGCGGACAAGGCGCCCTGCACCGTCGGCGGCAACCCCTGCTGCAGCACCAAGTGCGAGGCCAGCCTGAGCGAGGCCGGCGGCTACCGCTGCACGCCGCTCAACCCGACCTGCAAGACCGCGGGCAACCCCTGCACCGGCAGCGGGGAGTGCTGCTCCAGCTTCTGCAAGAACAACATCTGCGCGGCGCCGGCGATCATCTCCTACTGCAACCAGACCGGCGACATCTGTTACAAGGACGCCGAGTGCTGCACCGGCGTCTGCACCGGCGCGAGCGGCGCCAAGCCCGGCACCTGCGCGGCGATCACGGTCTCGTGCAAGGTCGACGGCACCGTCTGCCAGGGCTGCGGCACCGACTGCTGCAGCACCTTCTGCGCGCCCTACGGCGCCGCGGGCGCGACCATCTGCCAGCCGGCCTCCGGCTGCCACGTCGAGGGGGACCTCTGCCAGAAGGACTCCGACTGCTGCGGCGGTGACGTGACGCAGTACGGGAAGGTGCCGGGCGCCGGCCTGATCAAGTGCGTCCCCGACCCCAAGTACCCGCAGATCGGCACCTGCTCGAAGCCGAACCCCGGCAACTGTCCGTCGGGGCTGAGCTGCAACGCCTGCGTGCCCGAGGGCGACGTCTGCCACTACAAGGGCGTCGGCGGCTGCTCCTCGAACGCGACCCGCAACGACTGCTGTGACGCGACCGGCAACAAGGGCATGTGCAAGCTCGACACGCTCGGCATCCCCCGCTGCTACGGGCTCGCGGCCTGCGTGCCCGCGGGCGGTGACTGCGCCTCGGCGGCCGACTGCTGCAACACCATCCCCTGCGTCCCCGACGCGAGCGGCCACCTGAAGTGCGCCAGCGTGAGCTGCGTGCCGCAGGGCGGGACCTGCACCACGACGCAGGACTGCTGCACGGGGATGCCGTGCCTGGTGCCGCCTGGCTCGCTGCAGGGCAAGTGCGAGGCGCCGCCGCCGCCGCCACCGCCGCTCACCGAGGCGGGCGTGCCCTTCCCCGACGCGGGCGTGAAGAAGGACCTGCCGCCGAAGGTGGACAAGAACATCTTCGACCTGCCGAAGGTCCTCGATCAGTCGAAGCCGATCGACAAGGCCATCATCAAGCCCGACACGGCGCCGCCGCCGTGCGCGCTCTACGGCCAGGCCTGCTCCGCGACGGTCGCGTGCTGCGCGAACCAGGGCACCTGCCGCAACCCGTGGCCGGACACCAACCCGTGCAGCGGGGCTGGCTGCAAGTGCTATAACCCGATCCTGTAGCTTCTCGTCCTCTCCCTTCGCACCTCCGCTCCTCGTTCCCCGCCCCCCTTCCCCTTCCCCTTCCCCTTCCCCTTCCCCTTCGCACCTCCAGGCGTCTCGCGCGAGGACCAGTGGACCGCGGACCCTCGTCGAGCGCCAGGAGCCGCCGCTCCACCCATCCGGATCGACGCTCGACGAATCGGCCCCCGACGTGCCTCGGGCCCGGCGTTCTCCCGCTCAGGTCCGCGGCCGGGTGGTCCTCGCGCGAGACGCGCTGTGGGTGATGGTCCGCGGCTGAGTGGGCCTCGCGTGAGACGCGCTGACGGGACGGGATGGGACGGGACGGCCGGGGAGCGGAGCGCAGAGGCTACTTGAAGACCTTGTGGCACGCCGCGCAGGCCTGCTTCATCGTCGTCAGCGCGGCGGCGGCCCTCGGGCCCTGCTTGGCCTCGGCCGCGGCGAGGAGCTCCTTGGCGCCGGCGTTGAGCTGGGCCGAGAAGCCCTTGAAGCGCCCCTCGTACTTCTGAGAGAAGCGCAGGAAGAGCGCGGTCGAGGTGGCGTCGACGCGCTTCGCCGCCGTCGCCATCGCACCGAGCTCCGGGTCGCTGAAGCTCTGCTGGTTGCGCTTGGCGAAGAGCTGATCCATCTCGTGCGCCTGCACGCGCATCAGCTCCTCGAGCGACTCGAGCTTGCCGAGCTGCTCCACGGTGTAGCTCTGCTTCGGCGCGGGGACGCAGCCGGCGATCAGGGCGAGGATCGAGGTGACGAGGAGCGGTCGGGACACGGGGACCTCCTTGCGGCAGTGGGGTGAATCGACGGCAGCGGGCGCTCGTCCTGCGGCTCGCCGCGCGTTATGATGGCCCGCGTACAGGCAACCTGCAAGGAGGCAGTCATGGCGCTCATGCGTGGGAGAGGTCTGCTCGTGGTGGCGGCCGGCGTCGCGGTCGTGGCGTGCGCGAAGAAGCAGGAGACGCTCCTCGAGCACCTCCCGCAGGGGACGAAGGCGGCGCTCCTCGTCCGCCAGAGCGCGATCGCGCCGCTCCTCCAGCAGTGGCTCGCCGACCCGCCGGAGATGAAGAAGGAGCTCTCGGCCTACCTGGAGAAGCAGATCGCCGTGGACCTCACCGCGGTGAGCGGGATCGCGGTCTTCGTCACCACGCTGAGCCCGCCCACGGCGGCCGCGATGCTCAGGCTGCCGGCCGGCGCGGGCACCTTCAAGGGCGCCGTGGCCGGCAAGCACGAGGGCGTGGACCTCCTCTCCATCGAGGGGAGCCCGCTCGTCGGCGCGCGCATCTCGACCGGGCTGCTGATCGGCACCCCCGACGGGGTCAAGCTCGGCATCGACCTCTCGAAGGGCAAGGCGAAGGGGATCGAGCCCACCGGCCCGCTCGCCGCGATGCTCGCCGCGGACCGGCCGGAGGTCGAGGTGCTGCTCGGCGCCAGCGTGGAGCTGATCCCCGAGCCGCAGGTCGCCGCGATGGCGGCCCAGTACGGCGTCAAGGACCTCGCCCTCACCGTCGACCAGCAGCGCAAGATCAGCCTCTCCGTCGGCGGCCGGGCGGACAAGCTCGCCTCGCTCAAGCAGCTCGCCATGGGCGCCATCCAGAAGGGGATCAAGCAGCTCGAGGAGCAGAAGGCGCGCGCGACCGCGGGCCCGGACGTGCTCGCCGGCGTCGGCAGCATCATGGCCTACCACAACGTCGCCCGGCTGGCGAAGGAGCTCGAGCCGAAGCAGGTCGGCGATCGCCTCGGCCTCAGCTACCAGCTCCCGACGGGGAACGCGCAGGTGATGGTGGCGGTCGCCGGGATCATGGCGGCGGTCGCGATCCCGGCGTTCATCAAGTACACGCGCAAGGCGAAGAGCGTCGAGGCGACCGAGGGGATCGACAAGATCGCGGTCGGCGCCAAGGCCTACTACCTCGCGGACCGCTACGACCAGGCGGGGCAGCTGCAGCCACACGCGTTCCCGGCCGGCAGCCAGGAGTGGACGCCGGCGAAGACCTGCTGCGCGCAGGGCGGCAAGTGTCAGCCGGATCCGTCGGACTGGAACCGCGGCCCCTGGATGGCGCTCCACTTCCAGCTCTCCGACCCGCACTACTACCAGTACCGCTTCACCAGCCAGGGCAGCGGGACCGCCGCGACCTTCGTCGCCGAGGCGCGCGGCGACCTCGACTGCGACGGGGTCTTCTCGAGCTACCGTGTGGTCGGCAAGGTGGTCGGCGACCAGGTGGAGGTGAGCGGGCCGATCGTCGAGAACGAGATGGAGTAGGCGGACCTGCCGCCAGGGACGCTGAGCGGACCTCCCTCGCGAGGGGCGCTGCGTCGACGGCCCGGTCAGGTGCGTCGACGAGAATCGACGAGAGTAGCGTGAACAGAACGAGACGCCGGACGCCCTCTGGCCGCCCGGCGTCTCGCTGGCGCCCTCTGGCGCCACGGCTGGTGTCTCTGGCTAGCTGTTCTTGATCTGGATCTGCCGTGGCCTGAGGCCCTCCTCCTTCGGCAGGTGGAGGTAGAGCACGCCCTGCTTCAGGTCCGCCTCGATCTTGTCGTGGTCGATCCCCTGCGGCACGGTGAAGGCCCGCGCGTAGTCCACCTCGCGGAACTCGTGGGCCAGCGGGTTCCCGTGCTTCTCCTCCTTGCGGCTGCCCTCGATGGTGAGCTGGTCCTTCTCGAGGTGGATGCGCAGCTCGTCCTTCCCCACCCCCGGCAGGTCAGCGACCACCAGCAGCTCGCGGTCGTTCTCGTAGATGTCCACGCGCGGCTTCACCGAGGGGCGCTCCTGCACCCGCTCGGGCGTGCTCGGCTCGCGCTTCTGCAGCGTCTCGTTCGTTGCCATGGCTCTCCTCCTCTCCTGGCTGCTTCCTCAGTGGGCCTTCACCGTGATCTGCCGCGGCTGCGACTCGGCCGCCTTCGGCAGGGTCACGGTGAGCACGCCGTGCTTCACCGCGGCCGTGGTCTTCTCCAGGTCCACCTTGCATGGGAAGGTGAAGCTGCGCGAGAAGCGGACCTCACCTCGCTCCTGACGGTGCACCGAGTAGCCCTCCGGGACCTCCACCTTGCGCTCGCCGGAGATGGTCAGCATCTCCTGGTTGGCGTTGATCTGGAGGTCCTTCTCGGAGAGTCCCGGCACCTCTGCGCGGAGCATCAGCTCCTTGCCGTTGTCGTAGAGGTTGGCCTGCGGCCACGACACACCGATGAACGGCGTCCCCTCCCAGCGCCCATAGTCGAGCTCCTCGAAGAGCCGATTCATGCGGCGCTGGAACTCATCGAGCATCGTTCCACCAAGATCGGTCCAGCGTGTGAGCATGATTCACCTCCTGTCCTGTGTTGCCGGCGGTCCGGCTGTTCACGTGCTTGTCGACGTCTGAGGTAATGCGCCCTGCAGAGGTGTCAAGCCCTCGGCGCCGCCATGGCCGTAGCAAATAAGAGCTCGCGCGACGTAGACCGCTATCAGCGGCCGGGCGGGGGACGCCATGGCCGTAGCGACAAGAGAGATCGCGCGACGTAGACCGCTATCAGCGGCCGGGCGGGGGACGCCATGGCCGTAGCGACAAGAGATCGCGCGACGTAGACCGCTATCAGCGGCCGGGCGGGGTACGTACAGGGAGCCGCGCGGGCGTCGCGGGCTGCGGGGCGGGCGGCCTCGGCGCGGGCTGCCCGGCAGGCGCGGGCTGCCCGGCAGGCGCGGGCTGCCCGGCGGGCGCGGGCTGTCCGGCCGCAGGCGCGGGCTGCCCGGCAGGAGGCGCGGGCGGGCGGGGCGCGGGTGGCCTGGGCGCGGGCGGCCTGGGCGGCGGCGCGCCGGGCTGCACCTTCGGCCGCGCGGGATCGCGGGCGAAGACGACGACGGTCGGGCTGGCGGTGCAGTAGTACGGGTTGTCCTCGCGCCCGTCGAAGACCGCGGCCGCGCGGTGCTGGAACGCCTCGGTGACCTGCGCGTACATGTCCGGCTTGACCCGCGCCATGTCGAAGTACTTCCGGCTCAGGCGGTCGGTGGCGACGTAGTAGTCCCAGCGGAAGCTGTCGCGCGGGTCGCGGGTGATGCGGAAGCGCGGCGAGAGCGCGTCGACGCTCCAGGACTGGAGGTAGATGGTGCTGCCGGCGGGCACGTTGCGCTCGATCCACTCTCGCGCGCGGAGCCGCGTGTCGGGCCGCGCCAGCGCCACCGTCTCGTCGAGGGTGATCCAGAGCGGCCACGCGAAGGCCACGAGCAGCGCGGGGAGCGCGAGCTTCCAGGCGCGGAGCTTGCGCAGCGCCGGCCAGGTCGCGCGGATGTCGCGGAAGGCGCAGGCGGCGCCGTGGCCGATCCAGAGCGCGAGGTAGGGCAGGACTGGCATCAGGTTGCGCACGAAGCGGACCTTGTAGGAGCCGACGAACGCGAGGTAGACGACCGGGAAGACGAGGAGCAGCAGGTGCTGCCGCTTGAACGGCCGCAGCATGCGGTAGACGCCGTAGAGGCCGAGCCCGACGAGGATCGGGCCGAAGCCGCGCCAGGTGACGAAGAGGAAGTAGAAGATGCGGTTGTACTGCCCCTCGTGGCCGACGTGCGCGCGCTGGTAGTGCGCCATCTCGGTGGCGACGCCGTCGAGGAAGTGCGGCAGGTCGAGGAGCGCGTAGGGACAGGCGATGAAGAAGCCGAGCACCATCCAGCCCAGCGAGCGGACGAAGTTCGCGTTCCAGAAGCGCTCGCGGCGCGGGTTCAGCCAGTGCGCGAGGGGCAGGTTCACCGCGATCAGCGCGGCGTTGTACTTGGTCGCGCCGGCGAAGCCGACCAGGAGC
>JAKLHH010000414.1 GCA_022710245.1 Myxococcota bacterium | reverse complement strand
TGGGCTGCGCGGGCTGCGCGGGCGGGGGTGGGCGTGGGCGTGGGCGTGGGCGTGGGCGTGGGATTGCCTCGCCGCCAGACAGAGCACATCCTTGGCCCAGAGGACCATGTGCACCTTCATCACCGCCGTCGTCCCGCGAGGAGCTGACCTCGCCAGACTCGGCGAGCTCGCGCGCCAGCACGGGCTCGGCTTCGCGCCGTGCACGAACCGCTTCGTCCAGGCGCAGCTCCCGCCCGGCTCGCTCTACCTGCGGAAGGAGAGCGAGGGCTGCGACTGTGACACCGCGCTCGGCGGCATCCGCGGCAGAGGCCACGGGGACGACGAGGGCGGGCTGGCGCTCGAGCTCGCCAGGCGCAGGCGCCTGGGCTGGAGCGAGCGCAAGCTCGAGCGCTGGCTGGCCGAGAAGCAGAAGAGCGGCGAGAAGCGCGGCCGCGAGGTGCGAGAGCGGGCGAGGCCGCGCGAGCAGGAGATCGGCGGCTGGCTGGCGTTCATCACGGCGGCGCTCGCCCCCGGGGAGCTGCAGAGCTTCGGGCTCCTGCTCCACTTCTACCGCGGCGATCCAACGACGGAGCGCGTCCAGCTCCGCGAGACCGCGCGCGTCCCGGCGCGCGAGCTGAACGCCGAGACGCTGATCCACCTCGAGGAGGACGTGCTGCACCTCTTTCACCGCTGAGCCCCCTTCGTCGGGGTCCGCTGAACCCCCGTCCGGGTCGACGGCTGGACCCACCACGCAGCCGCGGTCTACCCGCGGGTGATGGAGCGGCAGGGCGCTGTGGTACGCTCCCCTCCATGACCCAGACGAGAGAGCTGACCCGGGAGGTCCGAGGCGCGGGTGCCGCTCACGCCCGCGGGGCGCGCGCGCTGGCCGCGGCGACGGTGGCGACCACGACCACGACCGCGGTGCTGGTGCTGGCGCTGGCGCTGGCGCCGGTGCTGGTGCTGCTCGGCGCCGCTCGCCCTGCAAGGGCACAGACGGTGCGGGTGCTGAAGCAGCACGACCTGACGCTCAAGCGCGACAGCCCGACCTTCATCAAGCGGGGGCCGGTCCTCGTCGACCGCGGCCGCCTGGTGCACCACGGCTCCGGGCTCTGGCACGAGCAGCACCGCCAGCACTTCTTCCGCGTCGCCGACGGCGCGCCCCTCACCGCGGAGGCGCCGCTCGCCGCGCTCCTCACCCGCGAGGAGAGCACCTTCCCCGGCGCGAGCGGGGTCGGCTTCCCGCAGTACATGGTGCAGGGCCTCCTCTTCTACGACACCACCGACCAGCAGGCGGGCCTGCTCCTCAGCGAGCGGGGGACGGGCAAGGGCTCGCGCCGCCTCTTCTACCTGCACTGGGACCTGGCCAAGCAGGAGCTGCGCCCGCTCCTCCTCGGCGACGAGGCCGCCGGCTCGATCTACGTCGAGTCGCTCGGCTACGATCCGCAGAGCCACGAGCTCTACGCGACCCTGACCACGCCGCAGCCGGGCGGGGTGCAGTCGCAGATCTCCGTGGTGGCGCTCTCGCGCGGCAAGCGGCGCGCGGTGACGCAGGTCAAGGCGGGGCGCACGGTGAGCCGCCAGCCGTCCCTCGACGGCGAGCGGATGCGCGCGTTCCTCGCCGAGTACTCCGAGCTCGACGGCGAGACCGCGCAGGGACACCTCGTCGACCTGCGCGCCGGCACCGTCCGCTCCATGCCGATCCCGCACACCACCTACGGCGTCGCCTGGCACCCCGACGGGCGCACGCTCTACCTCTACTCGAGCAAGCTCGGCCGCGCCGAGGCGCGCTCCTGCGAGGACGGCAAGCTCCTGCGCGAGGCGCGGGTCGGCGGCCTCGGCCACCACCTCGCCTGGCTGCGCAAGGGGACGCTCGTCCTCTTCCGCAACGCGGGGCTGCAGCTCCTCGACGCGCGCACGCTGGCGAAGCGCGCCTTCATCCCCTCGACGCGCCTCTACCCCGGCTTCTCCCACGTCGAGGGCTCGTTCCTGGCGCCGGGGCGGCTGGTGATGGTGAACGGCTGGACCGTCCACCTGGTCGAGCTCAAGTAGCGCTCAAGCAGCGGGGCGCGAGAACTTGCCCTTCATCGCGGAGCCTCCGCAGGACGTGAGCAGGGCCAATCGCGACGTGATCGTCTCGGCGAGCGACGCGAGCTTCACCGATCGAAGCGCAGCTTGAGGGCGGTGTGCAGCGCGCTCTTGCCCTCGCGGGCGAGGTAGAAGACGAGGTAGAGCTCGCGGAGCCGGGAGATCGGGGTGCGCACCGAGGAGCCGGCGACCTCGACGTGCTCGACGAGGCGGCGGCACTGCAGCTCCCCGGCGACGCGGCGCAGCTCGTGATAGCGGTTCGTCTTCGGCTCGCCCTGCAGGTCGACGATCAGGTAGTGGTGGCCGCCGTAGCTCTCGATCAGCACGCGGTCGCGCACCATCGCATCCTCGGCCATCCCGGTCCCCGGCGAGAAGGTCTCCTCGAGGCCGCGTCCGGCACGCGCGGCCTCGAAGAGCCGCGAGCTCCGCGAGACGTTCATCAGGATGCCGCGGAACGGCTCGCAGCGACGGACGACGATGGCGAAGGGCCGGGGCGCGAGGTGCGCCTCCTGCCCCGCGAGCGGGACGAGCTTGCCGTCCTGCTCGAGGTCCACCGCCAGCGGGGGAGGGCGGCGGTCGAGGATGCTGAGCCGCGGCGGCGCGGCCGGGCTCGCGGGTGGCGTGGCCGGGCTCGCGGGTGGCGTGGCCGGCTGGCTCGCGGGTGGCGTGACCGCCGCCGGCCGGGGGGCCTGCTGTGCCGGGGCGCCGCAGCCCGTCAGCACGAGCGCGGCCAGCCATCCCGCGGCGGGAGTGAGCGTGCGGGGTCCGGGCATGACGATCAGCTCTCCTCGGTTCCGCGTCGGCTCATGATAACCCCTCTACATCGATCAGTCCGGTCTGTACCCCTCTGGCCCTTCATTCCTCCCGGACAGCCTCGAGTTCCTCCCGGACAGCCTCGAGTTCCTCCCGGACAGCCTCGACTTCGTCCCGGACAGCCTCGATTTAGTCCGCGACAGCTCCGATTTAGTCCGCGACAGCTCCGATTTAGTCCGCGACAGCTCCGATTTAGTCCGCGACACGCCCGAATTCCACCATCCGGTCCGGCAGATCGAGATCCGCGTGTAGGACTGCACACGAGAGCCGGAAGCGGAAGGCGTGAGCCCGCTGACACCCGGGCATCCACGGCAGCGCTTGACCGCGGCGCGCGTGGCTCGCGACAATAGCGAATCACGTCAAGGGCGGGATCGACGGAGACCATCGATGCGGTGTCGGGGCGGTAGAGGCGTCGGTGTGCTCGGCGGTGGCGCTGAACCCCGAAGCTTGAAAACGGCGCTCAGGCGATTTGGCAGCGCGAGCGCCCCGCGACTCGTCGACGGCGAATCACTCTACCCCGGCGACACTCGTTCGCTCGTCACCGCATTCATCGCACGTGCCAGGCCGAACCTGGCCATCGTGTGCGCCAAGCCGGGCGTCGCCAGCTGGCTCGCGAACGCGGCAGACCTCCCCGAAGACGTCGAGGTGTGGGGCGCCGACTTCATCGGGGCACCCGCAGAGCGCGGGCTCATCCGCGACCTCGGCAGCCGATACCCGCTCGGGGTGGTCGCGGTGACGGATCTCGATCCGCTCGGACTCGCGCAGAGGCTCAACCTGCGCGCAGACCCTGAGCCGTCCGTGGTCGTCGATGGCGGGATCGACGACGCATGGCTCTCGCTCATCGAGGCGGATCTCAGGTCGGGGCGCCGCATCGACGACATCATGCTCCGGCTCACCCGCGGCGAGTCGAGCCTCCTTCGTGACATCGACAGCGTTGCCGCGCTGGAAGGCGTCGTCGGTCCCCGCTCTGCTGCGGTGCTCAGGGCGGGCCTCAAGATCGAGCTCGAGGGCGCCACGAACCCCGGCCTGTATCGTCGACGTCACGTCGCACGACTCCACCGTCTGCTGCGCGCGCGGGCAGCAGCTGGAGACCGCGGCCAGTGAACGGCAAGGGCGCCACAGAGTGCGTCGGAGGGGAGCATGTCGCAGAAGCGTCCGTTCCAGCGGCAGCACGGGTATCTCTTCGATGGTCACGTCGGCAGCGCCGGCGTCCACTTCGTGTCGGCGGAGTGGAGCGCAGGCGCGACGACGTCCAGCGTGGATGTGCGAGGCATCCTCAGGAAGCGCAGCCCGTCGGTTCGAGAGCTCACCGCGATCCCGCCGGCGGAGCGCCCCGCAGACTACGTCGAGAGGTTGCTCGGCGCTCTCGAGCGAGGCGACATCGAGGCGCCCATGGCGCTGGTGGACGCTGCGGGGGACCGGAGGGTGCTCGCCGCGCTGATCGAGGCCACCCGGACCGTCCGCCATACGCGCGTCGCCAACTATGTGCAGGTGCTTGGCATCGTCGGCGGACCAGGGGCAAAGGCGACCCTTCGCGAGGTGCTGCGCAGTCTGCTCGCCGACAGGCGGACGTTCCGAAAGAGGCGCAAGTACCTCAACCAGGAGGCGTGCGCTGCTGTCTGCACCGCGGAGGCGCTCCTTCGGCTCGACGCCGAGTCGCTCGAGGCCGCCCAGGTCCTGAGCCGCTTCCTTGACCACCCGACCAGCGCCTGGGCCCGCGAGAAGGCCGCGTGGGCGATCGCGGAGGTGTATCGGCGACAATCATGGACGAAGGCGATGCGGACCCTGCGCGATGCGCTGCAGCGCATCCTGGCTGGTGACGACCACCGGCTGTTTGCCCGCGCCCTGCCGGCGCTGGCGTTCCTCGACTACGACGCCATGCTGAGGCGCAGCAGAGCGCTGGTGTTCGGCGACTGCGAGGAGCTCCGAGGTCTTGTCTGCGGCGGTCTGTTCTGGGTGGGATCGGCCGAGGCGCTCGCGATCGTGAAGGACTGGCTGCCAAGCGAGCGGGACCTGCGGGAGGCGATCCGCCTCGCCATGCAGCTTGTGGGCATCCTGCCGGACGAGCCGATCACGGCCCTGTGCACCAGGGCCCTTGGGGACGAATCCCCGCACATCCGCATGCAGGCCATCGACCTGCTGAAGGTGGCCAGACCCGCCGGGTGCGGCGCGCTGGCCGCGACCGCGGCCACGGATGAGCCCGACCCGCTGCTGCTGGAGTCCCTGCGGGCGCTCGCGGCACAGGCGCCAGGGCCGTGCCTGTGATGCCGATGCCCCGCGTGATCGACAGACGCCGGCGAAAGCTCCCCTTCAAGCGCGACGCCGGGCTCCTGCTCGATCTCTACTGCAGGACCGGCGGTCGGGCGATCTTCGTTCCGGGGCACCTCGTCGGCGAGCAGCCCTCTGCCGATGAGGTCGACGCCGCGATGGCCAGGGCCAGGGCAGGCGACGGCGAGGCGCTGGCAGCGCTTCCGACCGCCGCTCGGCCGAAGAGGTGGCGTGACGCGCTCGTCGCGAGCCTCGAGGCGGGCGAGGCGCGGGCGGCGCTATGGCTCGCGGACTCCCTCGATGTGCCGCGAGTCCGCGCGGCCGTGCTCGCTGCGGCGCGATCGCGAGACGACCCGGAGGTCATCCCGGTCCTGTACGTCCTGGGGACGATGCGAGGCCAGCCCGCCCGGGAGATACTGGGCCGCAAGCTCCGCCGCTTCACGAGGGAGATCCGCGCGCAGTCCCGGTCTCGGGGCCAGTTCTTGCTGCAGGTCGCGCTCGCCAAGACAGCCGCGGCTCTTCTCCGCGTCGACCCGGAGCACCGTGAGGCTGCCAGCGTCCTGGTGGCGCTCGTCGAGCGGCCCTCACTCGCCGTGCACGCAGCCAGGGCGCTCGCGTTCGCGTTTCAACGCGACGTCAGCACGCAGGCCATGCGCCGTGTTCGCGAAGGGCTCCACCTTGCGGCGGCGAGCGCCGATCTGTTCGTCGTGCTGGCGGCGGCTCCCGCCGCGATCGTCGTCGACGAAGTGACGGTGCTGGCGCGCGCTCGGGCCTGCCTCCAGGGGCGGGCGGCAGAGCCCAGGTGGTGGAGCATCGACGCTCTCGTGAAGATCGGCAGCGTCGCAGCTTGTGCGCTGCTCCTGGAGCGCCTGCCCGTCGAGCCTGACCTCGAGCGCGCAGCGTCGATCGCCCTCGAGATCGCGCCCCTCGTCCCGGCGCCGCTGCTGCTCGACGTCGCCGCGCGGGCGCTCGACTACCACCGGCCCTTCGCTCGCTGGTATGCGCTCCACGCCCTCGAGCTGGCGAGGGTGCCTCTGCCGCGGCGGCTCGCTCGTGCGGCGCTCGTCGACGAGCCGGATCCGGCGCTCAGGTCCAGGCTCGCGCGCGAGCACGAGTGAGGGCGCGAGGCTCGGAGCTGTTCAAGCAGCCCTGATGCCGATCGGATGCATGGAACGCCCGCCGTGGAACACACGCCGTGGAACACCCGCTTGACCGCGGCGCGCTCGGCTCGCGACATGGGTCCGGCAAAGGGTGGGACCAACCAGAGAGGTCAGACACAGGCGGCGGGCAGGGAGGGGTCTGTGTGCAGCGGGGGCCGTCAGGATCGCCTGGGGAGCGAGCACGGCAGCGTCGCGCGGCGGCGCTGCGAACGGGGCTCCGCGATGCGAATGAGGTCCAGAACACGAGCTGTGGCTCTCGCGATGCTCTGCCTGATGGGGTGCTCGCGCAACGGCATCCCGCCTCTGGACGCGCCGGGGGCAGCCGACCAGCCGAGGAGCGAGGCCGGGAGAGATCTCACGGCGCGGGAGCGAGACCTCTCGACCTCCGAGCGAGCGCGCGACAGCTCGACGCGCGGTGAGGCAGGCCTTTATCACGCGGACGGGCTCGCGGTGACCGACGCGGCGGTCCCGGTCGACGGGGCCAAGTCCGACGGGGCCAAGCCCGATGGGTCCA
>JAKLHH010000413.1 GCA_022710245.1 Myxococcota bacterium | reverse complement strand
GTGCGCGCCAGGAAGGCATCGTACGACGACACGCCGGGCATCATGCCGTGCGACACGAGCTGCGTGCTGCCGACCTTGACGGTGTCGATGAACGTGCCGGCGATGCACGTCGTCCCGCTCTGGTGAGGTGAGATCGCGCATCGGCCATAGCCCCCACGGCGAAGCTCCAGGCCACACCACCCGCGCTGTCGAGCTTCGCAAACAGACACCCGCCGCCGCTCACGCTCTTTCCCGCCAGTAGGGCGCCGGCACCCACGCGACCCGCGAGGAAGATGCCGGCGGCCGGCTCGACGACGATCTGATCACCGATGTCCTCGCCGGCGCTCGAACCCGAGATGGCCCAGAGGGGCGCGCCGGTCGAATCCAGCTTGACCACGAAGAGGTCGCCAGCGCCGGTGCTCCCGGAAGGGCTCGTCAGGGTGGTCTTACCCACCGTGAACGTCCCCGCGAACCGCCCGGTCAGGTAGACCGAGCCGTCGGTGCTGTCGACGGCGACGGACTCGACCTCCTCGGCGCCGGCGCCTCCGAAGGAGGTGAGCCATGGGTTGGGCGGGGGCAAATCAGGCGGCTTGTCGGCGAGGTCGAGATCGGCTGGCCCGCTGTCCTTTGCGTCCGGCTTCACGCTGTCAGTGGGCGCGGTCTCGGCCTTCGGCTTCTCCGACGGAGCATCCCGGGCCACGTCAGCTCCGCGCGTGTCCGGCGCGGCATCTGCCTGCGCCGCATCTCGGCGCGCTCCCTCGACCGGGCGCGCGTCGACGCTGCCGTCAGGGAAGCGCACGCACAGCTGCGACGCGCAGGTCAGCCCCGCGTTGCAGGTGCCGTTCGGGTAGCAGGGCCCTCGCTCGACTCCGGGTGTTGGGTCACAGCCCGGCAAGAGGGCGAGGAGGACGACCACCGCACTCTTCATGAGACCCCCTGTGGACGGTGCCGCACTCCAGTGTCCGTCCGCGCCGAGTCCGCGGTCAAGCTCCGCGTTGACGTGCGTTGGTGCTCCGCGTTGGCGTGCGGGCGGTGCTCCGCGTTGACGTGCGTTGGTGCTCCGCGTTGGCGTGCGGGCGGTGCTCCGCGTTGACGTGCGGGCGGTGTTGGCGGGACCGCGTTGACGCCCGCCTCGGATCCAGCCGAGGATCCCCTCATGCTGTCCCGAACCGTGCTGGTCTGCGTCCTCCTCGGGTTGCTCCCTGGCTCGGCGGAGGCGAAGAAGGCGCCGGCCACGAAGAAGAAGGCGTCGGCCTCGCAGCCGCGCAAGAAGATCTTCGTCCTCCACTCGCTCGCCAACCCCGGGAGGCTGGTCAAGCCGCAGCTCTGGGTGGTGCTCCCGCGGCCTGAGCTCCCGGTCCCGAGCGCGCCGGTCGCGCGCGCAGCCGTCCAGGCCTCGCGGCGTCTCGTCGCGCTGCGCGGGGCACGCCAGGCCGCGCTCGCCGAGCACGCCCGGCGCTGGCAGGACCTGCTCGAGCCGCGGCCGGTGGCGTTCTGGACCGCCCTCGACCGCCACCTGGGCAAGCGGGTCCCCGCCTACCGCCGCGCCTTCGAGGCCTCGGTCGGCAGGGCGAGCCGCCAGCACGAGCAGGGGCGCGTGGCCCTCGAGGCGCGCCTCGCCCCCGAGCTGCGCCGCGCCGACCGTGAGGAGCAGGCCGCCTGGGAGCGAGTCCACGCCCTCCTCTGGCCGCGCCGCGAGCGGCTCGCCGCCGAGGAGCTCGAGGCGCTCGCCGCGGCCACGCTCCGCCACGAGGCCCGCGCCGCGACCCGCCTGCTGGAGCTCCACGACGAGCAGGTCCGCGACGGCGCGAGCAGCGGCGAGAGCAGCGGTCCCGTCCCGCGGGCGAGTCATGAGGCCACGGTCCAGGTCCTCCGGCGCCTCGTCGAGCGTGCGCCCGCCGGCCGGCGACGCGACAGCGTGCGGCTCCTCCTGGGGACGCTGCTCCTCGCCTCGGACCGCGGCGACGAGGGGACGCGGGCTCTCCTCGAGCTCGCCTGCGAGCGCGGCGACACCATCCTCGCCTGCACACCGCGCCAGGCGCAGAGCGCCCCGCCGGGACGCGAGGACCGTGGCCCGGGTGGGATCCTCGCCGAGGCCTGGCTGCGCCTCGCGCGCGAGGAGCTGGCGAGCTCGCGTCTCCCCGAGGCGGAGGCCTCCCTGCAGCGCGCCCTCGCGCTGGCGCCGGCGAGGAGCCGCCTGCACCTGCCCGCCCGCTACCTCCTCGCCTGGACCCACTTCCGTCTGGACCGGCTCGCGTCGGCCGCCGACGGCTTCGACCAGGTCGCGGCCGCGACGCCTGCCGCGAGCCCGCTCCACCGCGCGGCCGTCGACTTCCTCGCAGTGGCGGTCGAGGACGAGGGCTGGGACCGCCCCCTGGCCGGCGCGCTGCGCCTCGAGGAGCGCTACCGCGGCCGCCTCGCCGAGCCCCACGTGCGCGAGGTCTATCGCGCGCTCGTCGCCCTGCAGCTCGACGAGACGAGCTTCACCGGCGCGTGCAAGACGCTCGAGCTCTTGCAGCAGCACTGGCCCACACACCCCGAGAACCCGGTGCTGCAGCGTCAGGAGGTCTTCGCCCGCCTGCGTGAGCGGTCCTTCGAGGCGGCGATGGCCGCGGCCGAGACGCTCCGCCGTCGCTACGGGCCGGGCGGCGCCTGGTGGCGCGCGAGCCAGGGGCGCCCCGAGGTGCTCGCCGCGGGCGGACGCCTCGCGGAGCAGGCCTCGCTCTTCGCCGTGCTGCTCCGCCACAGGATGGCGGTCGGGGCGCGACCGACCAGCGACGAGGCTCGCCGCCAGCGCGACGCGGACCTCGCCGCCGCCGCCGCGGGCTACCGCCGCTGGCGAGAGGAGCACCGGCACAGCCCCTACGTCCTCGAGGCCCGCCTCGGCGAGGCGATGATCCGCGCTCGTGCGGACCGGAGTCCCACGACGGGTGAGCCGCGGACCGGGTCGAAGAGTCCGGCGATGGGTGACCCGCGCGTGCCCAGCGCGAAGAGTCCCGCGACGGGTGAGCCGCGGGCCGGGTCGAAGAGTCCCGCGACGGGCGACCCGCGCCTGACGGGGTCGAGGGGGACCTTGGAGAGTCCCCTCGTTCAGTGGGACACCCTCGCGATGCGCTCCGCGCCTGGCCCGTCGCCTCTCCAGCTCCCCTCGCCGCGCTTCTACCAGGACTCGCTGGAGCCAGCCTTCCTCGAGTGCGCGGAACGATCCGGAGCCCCGCGCGGCCCGGCCGCCCTGCGGCTCACGCTCGAGGTGGCTCCCTCGGGGCGGATCATGCGGTCCCGGCCCGCGCCGCTCCAGGGGGGCTGGCAGCCCGAGCTCGTGTCCTGCATGCAGGACGCGACGCGGCGCTGGTGCCTGCGGCCGGGGATGAGTGACGAGGAGTCCACGCTGACCCTGACGCTGGTCCAGCCGTGAGCGGCGGGCGTCAGAGGGCCTCGACCACGACCTCCCCTTCGGGGGCCGTGACGAACTCCAGGTAGCGAGCGCCCTCGCCCAGCACCGCCGCGGCCCGGGCGCAGCGGAAGACCTCCCCGGCCCGGACGACCTCCTCGTGGTCGCGGTAGCGGATGCGGATCGTCCCCTCGATCACGTACCCCCAGGTCCCTCGCCAGTCTTCCCCCCGGAACTTGGTTAACATCGCCACCCTCCGCACGCCCACTCGCGCGGATAGTCTGGCCGCGCGGCGGAGCTCGTGCAACGGGGACTGTCGCACAACGCCGCGCCTTTACACCAGCCCCTGGTGAGGCCACCGTGGAGCATGACCTCGAGCGCCGTCCGTGTCCCGCGACGACCAATCCCGCGGGTGAGCACTGGACCTGGACTCGCGGGCAGCTCGAGTCCCTCACGCACCGCGCTCGCGCGAGGGTGGTCGCGAAGACGCGACGACCGTGTCGCCTCCACCGATCGCACCTGATCGCACCTGGGCTGGACTCCGTGCGCATGACATGATTAGTGGATCAGACACATCGTGCGCGACGCCCTTGACGAGGTTCGGATCGGATGCATCGACGAGCAGCAGCGCCCGCAGCAGCGGCGCCGGCAGCAGCCCAAGCAGCAGCAGCTCCAGCTCCAGCAACAGCTCCAGCTCCAGCAACAGCAGCAGCTCCAGCAACAGCTCCAGCTCCAGCAACAGCAGCAGCTCCAGCAACAGCAGCAGCTCCAGCAACAGCAGCAGCTCCAGCAACAGCAGCAGCTCCAGCAACAGCGGCCCCAGCGGCAGGTGACCCTCTCGGGGTGCCAGCCCGAGCAGGGAGATGGCCGCTCGGACTCGTGCCGCTCTGGCTCATCACCGCGGCGCTGCTGGCTGCCTGGCCTCTCGCGGGCCTTGCTCGCGGCCGGGCCGGTGACCTGGCGCCGGCGTTCCAGCTCGAGCCGCTGAATGGCGGCGCCTTCTCCAGTCAACAGCTGCGCGGCAAGCCTGCGATCCTGGTGGTGGGCCGCTCACGCAAGGCCGCCCCGCCCTGCCGCGACTGGGTGCTCGGGATGCTGGCGCGACACAGGCTCAAGCTCCCCGTCTACCAGGTCATCGTCGTCGACAAGTCCTGGTACCTCCCTCGCACGCTGGTGCTGCGGATGGTGAAGGAGTTCGTGCCCGACAACCTGCGTGGACGCGCGCTCCTCGAGTGGAAGACCACCTTCGCCGACCTCTTCGGCATTCCGAAGGGCGACGAGCCGACCCTCCTCGTCCTCGGGGCGGACTCGGTGATCCGCTGGCGCCACCAGGGCCCGCCGACCGCGTCCGGCTACCAGCGCCTCGCCGAGGTCCTGGCCGCGCTCGGCGGGCAGCCGCGCGCTCAGGGTCAGCCCACCCCCGAGCACGGCGGCTGACCGCTCACCTCATCCATCCACCTCATCAACCTGGTTCGTTGCCTCGACCTCACCTCATCCATCCACCTCATCAACCTGGTTCGTTGCCGCATCAACCTGGTTCGTTGCCTCGTCCGGCAGGTCGGACGTGCCGGACCGGTGGCCGGATGCGAGGGCGTTTCGGGGCTGCCAAACAGCTGGAGTTCCGGCGTCGACGGTCGTGGCACGCGAGGTGCTGTTGCACGCGCGCATGGCGCAACCCAGACCCGTCGAGCCCAACAAGACCTATCTCATCACCCGCCGATGCAGTCAGCGGCAGTTCCTGCTGCGACCGGACGGCGTGCTCAACGGCATCTTCCTCTACTGCTTCGCGGTGGCCGCCTTCCTCACGGGCGTCCGCATCCACGCGATCTGCGTCCTCGGCAACCACCTCCACGCGGTGGTGACGGACAGGAAGGGGCGCCTCCCGGCCTTCATGCACTGGGTCTGTCTCTTCACCTCAAAGTGCGTGAACGTCTTGCATGGTCGCTCTGAGGCCCTCTGGGCGCCTGGGCCGTCCAACCCCGTCGAGCTCAGCACGGCGGACGACATCCTGAGGTACATCGTCTACACCCTCACCAACCCCACCCGCGCTGGTCTCGTCGAGGACAGCAGCACCTGGCCAGGCCTGTGGCTTGGGCCCCGTTCCGTGCCGGTCGTCGCCTGGCGTCCGTCGCTGTTCTTCCGTCGCGGCGGCAAGGCTCCCGAGCAGATGACGCTCACGATAGAGCGGCCCTCAGCCTTCGCGCACCTCAGCGACGCCGAGTGGGCCGAGCTGGTCGCCGAGGCGGTTCGTCAGAAGCAGAACGAGCTGCGGCTCGAGAGGGCCGCCGAGGGCCGTCGCTGCTCCGGAGCCGAGCAGGTCCTGGCCACCAGTCCGTTCGCGAAGCCCACCACGCCCGCCGTCGTCGGGAGGCTTCGCCCTCTGTTCGCTGGCCCGCGCGAGTGGATCAAGCAGGCGACGCGCCGCCTCCGTGAGTTCCGTGCAGAGTACCGTCGAGCGCTGCTTCTCTTCCGCGCAGGCCTCCGCGACACCTTCTTCCCCGCAGGGACTTACGCCCTCCGCGTCTACCACGGCGTCAACTGCCACCCCTCAGGCCCGCCGCGGCTCCTCGACGGTACGTCAGGAGCGCCGGGGCACTGTCCAGGCTGGGCCTAGCCACGTGATCAGGCGCGGGAGCGCGGGCCGGGTCAGCGCGTCATCGGGAACGGCGGCTGACCCTTCCACCGCGGCGGCGCCGGGTCGCGATCGATCCGCTCGACGAGCCGGACCGCGGCCTCGACCGTTTGCAGCAGACCCCCGAGGGGCCAGTCGGCGTGGTGCTCGTCCTTGACGGTGTGGTAGTCGGTCTTCCAGTACGCCGAGTAGCGGCGCCGTCCAGAGGCGTCGTCCTCGCCCGCGCTGATCCACATCGCTGGAATCCCCGCCTGCGCGAACGCGAACTGGTCGGAGCGGTAGTAGAAGCCTTGCTCGACGAGGGAGAACTCGGAGACACCCAGGCCCATCTCGCGGGCCACGGCGGCGAGCCCGTCGGTTAGCGTGGAGAAGCGCGCCCCGACGCCCATCAGGCTGCCCGCTCGCTCCCAGACCGGCGTCGATTCGAAGTTCAGGTTGGCGACCACCTCGCCGCGCTCGGGGCTGCGCACGAAGTAGCGGCTGCCGAGGAGCCCAGCCTCCTCGGCCTGGGCGCCCAGGAGCAAGATGGTGTGCCGCGGCGGGGGGCGCCGCGCCAGCTCACGGCCGGCCAGCAGCATCGCCGCCACCGCCGCCCCGTTGTCGATCGCGCCGTTGAAGATGTCGTCCCCGCCGCCGCCGCCGCTCCGGCGACCGAGGTGATCGAGGTGCGCGCTGAGCACGATCCGGCTCGCGCTGCGGCCCGGGATGGTCGCGACCACGTTCGCGGCCTGCAGCTCGCGCACGTCCTGACGGCCGCGGATGGTGACGGTCAGCCCGAGCGGGACTGGCCGGAAGTCGCGCGAGCGCGACTGGTGCAGC
>JAKLHH010000412.1 GCA_022710245.1 Myxococcota bacterium | reverse complement strand
GCAGAAGGGGCGCGTGGTGACCGAGAAGGGCTCCGAGGGCTACCAGGCCCCCGAGCTCCTCGCCGGCGCCGGCGGCGACGCGCGCAGCGACATCTACTCGCTCGGCGCGATCCTCTACACGATGCTGACCGGCAAGGTGCCGATCGGCAGCTTCCCGCGCCTCGCCGAGCTGGTGCCGCAGGCGCGCCGCCACGACTACCTGGTCACCCGCTCGCTGCGCGCCGTCCCCGAGGAGCGGCCGCAGGCGGTCGCCGAGTTCGCCAAGGCGCTCGCCTCGAGCAGCGAGGAGCTCACGCTCCCCGAGCGCGAGGACGATCTCGAGGGCTGGCTCGAGGTGCTCGGCTACCAGCCGGATCACGCCCGCGGCCGCGAGGTGATCGGCAAGCTGGAGGCGAGCTTCCGCGCCGAGAAGAACTGGGACGGCCTGATCACCATCCTCCTCGGCCGCGTCGAGTTCGAGCCCGAGCAGGAGACCCGCGAGAAGCTCCTGCGCGAGGTCGCGCAGATCTTCGAGCGCGAGGTCGGGGACCTGGCCAAGGCCTTCGCCGCGCTGCAGGCGGCCTTCCGCGAGAACAGCTCGAGCGTGGAGATCCGCAAGGAGCTCGAGCGCCTCGCCGGCGCCACCGGGCTCTGGAACGAGCTGCTGCAGGAGTACACGCAGCTGGTGCAGAACCTCCGCGATCCGAAGGTCGCCTGCGACTGGTGGGTGCGGATGGGGCGGCTCTACGCGAACGAGCTCGGCCACGACGACTACGCGATGGCGTCCTTCTCCCAGGCGCTGACGCTCGACGGCAACCGCGTCGACGCGCTGGCGGAGCTCGCCGAGGTGCAGAAGCGCAAGGGGCAGCACAAGGAGTACGCGCGCACCCTCGGCCGCCTCGCCGAGCTCGAGCCGGATCCGATCAAGCGCGTCGAGGAGCTGAAGGACCTCGCGCGCACCTACCTGAAGGAGCTCGCCAACGACGAGGAGGCGATCGTCGCCTACCGGCGCATCCTGCAGCTCGACCCGCTGAACGCCATCGCCGTCGCCGCGCTCGAGGGCCTCTACCGCAAGACCGAGTCCTGGCAGGACCTCGCCGCGCTGCTCCGCGGCCGCGTGGAGGTGACCGAGCTCGCCGAGGACCTGAAGGCCTACCGGCGCAGCCTCGCCGAGGTGCTCTCCGAGAAGCTGAACCAGCCGGAGCAGGCGATCGAGCAGTACCAGGCCCTGATGGAGGCCGACCCCGACGACGTCGGCGCGCTGAAGGCGCTCGAGCGGCTCTACGATCTCACCCACCGCAACGAGGACTACCTGAAGATCCTCGACCGGCGCATCGCGGCGGCCGCCTCCGTCGAGGAGAAGGTGACGCTCTGCCGGCGGATGGCCTCGGAGTGGGAGAACCAGGAGGGCGGCAAGGCGAAGGCGGCCGAGTACCTGGAGAAGATCATCGAGCTGAAGGGCGGCGACGAGGACACGCAGAAGGGCCTGGTGCGGCTGTACTGGGCGATCGGCGAGCACGCCAAGCTGGCCGACGCCTACCAGCGGCAGATCAAGGTCGCGCAGAACGCGATGGACCGCGCCGGCCTCTACGCGGCGCTCGGCAAGGTCCACGAGGAGCACCTGAAGGACGACACCAGGGCGATCGACACCTTCCAGAGCCTCCTCTCCGTCGAGGAGGAGAGCAAGATCGCGCTGGCCGCGCTCTCGCGCCTCTACCAGAAGACCAGCGCCTGGGCCCAGGCGGTGGCGATGCTGCAGCAGCTCGCGCCCAAGGAGCCCGTCGAGAAGCAGGTCGAGCTCTACCACCGCGCCGGCGTGCTCCAGCTCGAGCACCTGAAGAAGCCCGAGGACGCCGAGGCGAGCTTCGCCAAGGCGCTCGAGCTGAAGGACAACCACGTCGACTCGCTGCTCGCGCTGGGCGAGCTCTACCGGAGCCGCAAGGACTTCGGCAAGGCGGCGCGCATGCTGCGCGAGGCCGCGCACGGCACCGCCAACACCCTCGACAAGGTGAAGCGCCTCTTCCAGGCCGGCACCACCTTCCAGGACGACCTCGGCAACGCCGAGAAGGCGCAGGAGGTCTACGAGGAGCTGATCGGGGTCGATCCCGAGCACGTGCCCACCGCCGAGCGGCTGGCGGCGCTCTACGAGGCGGCCGGGCAGGGCGCCAAGGCGGTGCCGATGCTGGAGACGCTGACCCGCAAGGCCGACACGCGTGACCGCGGCCGGCTGATCGAGCTGCAGCTCCGCCTGGCGCGCGCCTACCTGGCGGCCGGGGCGGAGGACAAGGCCCTGGCGGCGTTCCGCTCCGGCTACGAGATCGACCCGACGCACCAGCCGGTGCTGCGCCAGCTCGCCGACCTCCTCTACAAGCGCGGTGAGCACGAGGAGGCGGGCAAGCTCTTCCAGGCGCTCCTGGTCCACCGGCGGGACAGCATGCAGTCGGCGGAGATCGTCGAGGTCTTCTCCAAGCTCGGCGACATCAAGGAGAAGCTGGGCGAGAAGAACAAGGCGCTCAACATGTTCGAGAAGGCGCTCGACATCGACCCGGTGAACGCGCGCGTCCTCGAGCAGGCGATCCGCCTCTACGACGAGAAGAACGACCTCGAGGCGGTGCTCCGCTGCCGCAAGGCGATGCTCAAGGGCGCCACCGACGAGGAGAGCAGGCTGCGCCTGGGCGAGGAGATCGCCGACCTCCTGCGCGAGCGGATGAAGCGGCCGGGCGAGGCGATCACCTTCTACAAATCGGTGGTCGAGGCCAAGCCGGACCATCGCCGCGTGCTGAACAAGATCATGGAGGTCTACATCGAGCAGAAGAAGTGGGACGACGCCATCGCGGCGATGGGGAAGATCGAGGACTACGAGACCGACCCCGTCCACCGCGCGCGCCTCCACTACACCGCCGCGGTCATCTACCGCGACGAGCTGAAGCGGCCCGAGGACGCGGCCTTCCACCTCGACCAGGCGCTGGTCAAGGACCCGACGCACCGCAAGGCCTTCGAGGCGATGAAGGTCCTCTACACCAAGCAGAACAACTGGAAGGGCCTGGCCAAGGCCTACCGCTTGATGCTGCAGCGGCTCCCCGAGTCGACGCCGAAGGACGAGCAGATGCGTCTCTGGCAGGAGCTCGGCGAGATGTGCCAGGACAAGCTGCAGGACATCAAGGAGGCGATCATCGCCTTCGAGGTGGCGGCCAAGCTCGACCCGACCAACGAGCAGCGCCAGGACAACCTCGCGCTCCTCTACACGGCCGCGGGCCCCGACGCCTACGAGAAGGCGATCCTCTCGCACCAGCGGCTGCTGCGGAACAACCCGCTCCGCCTGGAGACCTACAAGGAGCTGCGCCGGCTCTACGGCGAGATGAAGCAGGTCGACAAGGAGTGGTGCGTGACCGCTGTCCTCGCCGCCGTGCTGAAGAAGGGCGGCGAGGAGGAGCAGGCGCTCTACAAGCGCTACCGCGCGCAGAAGCCGCGCCGGGTGGGCCGCAAGCTCTCCGATGACCTCTGGCGCGAGCTCTACCACCCCTGGCAGGACCTCACCCTGACCGAGGTCTTCGCCGCCGTCTCCCCGGTGGTGGCGGGCCTGGCGGCGAAGCCGCGCAAGGCGTGGGGCCTCAAGCCGACCGAGCGGCTCGACCTCGCGGCGGACCCGCGGCCCTTCGCGAAGGTGGCGAGCTACGTGAGCCAGGTGCTCGATCGCGGCGCCGTCGACCTCTACCTGCGCCCGGAGAACAAGCCGGTCACCATGCTCCTCACCGGCACGCCGGAGGAGGCCACCCCGGTGCTCTGCCTGAGCCCGGCCCTGCTCGAGAACGAGTCGGAGACCGAGCTCACCTACTGGATGACCCGTGGGCTCTCGCTGCTCAGGCCCGAGTACAGCCTCTGCTACGCGACCCCGTCGGTGAACGTGCTCCGCGCGGTGGCGCTGGCGAGCCTCAAGCTGGTGCGGCCGACGATCAAGCTGGGCGGCGACGTCGACGAGATCGAGCGGTTGAAGGACGTGCTGCAGACGAGCCTCCCGCCGGCGCGCTTCGAGGCGGTGGCGTCCCGGGCGGAGAAGCTGCGCGGGGTCGCCAGCGAGGCGGCGGTCGAGAAGTGGATGAAGGGCGTCGACCTCTCCACCGGGCGCGCGGCGCTCCTCCTCTGCGACGACCTGGAGACGGCGGCGCGGCTGATCGCCGTCGAGCAGGTGGTCGGCCTCGACGCCAAGGAGCGCCTCCGCGAGCTGATGCTCTTCGCGGTGAGCGAGCCCTACTTCAAGCTGCGCGAGGCGACCGGGCTCAAGATCAAGTAGCCCGCTGCCGCGCTGGCTCTCGCCGTGCTCTACCCCTCCTCTTCAGTCCTCACCCTCGCCGCTGGCTACTACCACTCGCAGAGCGCCGAGGTGGTGCTCTACGTCACGCTGGCGCTCCTCCTCGGGCTGGCCGGGCTGGCCCGCGGGCTCTCGCGCCGGCGGGCGCGACAGGCCGAGGCCGAGATCGCCGAGTACGACCCGGCGCGGCCGCTCGCCGCCGGCGGCGAGACCGTGCTCCACGGCAAGGTGGAGGTGGAGGGCGAGCTCGCGGTGCGGGTGGAGCTCCTGCAGAACGGCCGCGAGGCGAAGGGCAAGCACGGCTGGACGCACACCTGGACCGAGGAGCGCCGCGAGGTCAAGGCCCGCCCCTTCCACCTCTGCCTGCCGGGCGGGCGCCGGGTCCTCGTCGAGCCGGACCAGCGCCGGCTGCTCCTCGCGGACCGGCTCGACGTCACCGAGCGGGAGAGCCGCACGGTGCGCCGGCGGATCGGTCAGCTCAGCCCCGGCGAGCGCGTCTTCGTCCGCGGGCTCCTGGTGCCGGGCGGCGAGGGCGGCGGCTACCGCGACGCGGCCAGCGAGCCGAAGCTCGTCCCGCCGGCGCGCGGGCCGATGCTGATCTCCAGCGAGCACCTCGGCGAGCGGCTGGAGCAGCGCGTGCGCTTCCACCGGCGCTGGGCGGTGGCGTTCCTGGTCTTCGCGCTGGCCGCGGTCTGCTTCGCGCTCCCCTTCGCGGTGCGCGCCCTCGCCGGCGAGGTGGTCGAGGCGAGGCTCAGCGACCGCTATATCAGGACCTCGCGCGGCAAGAACGGGGTCTCCTTCGCCTACCACGTCAAGGCGGTCCACGGCGGTGACCTCCTCGAGGTGCGCGTCAACGGCCGCGACTACGACGGCTTCACCGTCGGGGCCGTGACGCCGTTCGTCCGCGTGCCCTGGTGGCGCTCCAACCACGAGCTCGGCGGGCGGGCGACCCCGAACACGGTCCCCACCACCATCGGCGCGGTCGTGGTCCTCGTCCTCGCGCTCTCCTACTGGCTCTCGGCCCGCGCCTCGCTCCCCTGGTACCTCAAGCGACGGCTGGTCGAGTCCGGCAAGGGGAAGCTCTGAGCTCCGAGCGGATCGGCGAGCGCCGGTCAGCGCAGCTGGGCCAGCACCGCGCGCAGGCTGCTCTCGAAGCTCCGCGTGTCGCAGGGCGTGCGCAGGACGGCGAGCGCGTTCTCGACCAGCGTGCTCCGCGAGGGCGCGCCGGCCGAGCGGGCGGTGAGGAGCAGGCGGACGCCCCCGTCGATCTGGCTCAGCCGCTCGTAGAGCTGCGGCCCCTCGCCGCCGGCCAGGTCGAGGTCGAGGATGACCAGGCGCGCGCGGTCGTGGTAGCGCTCGAAGAGCTGGCAGAGCTCGGCCGGGCTGCCGGCCTGCAGCGCCTCGAGGCCGAGCGAGAGGACGACGTTCGCGGCCCGCTGCTGCATCACCGGGTCGCGCTCGAGGATCAGCACCAGCCCGGCGCTGGTGGCCTGGGGCCGCGGCGTCACCTCGGCGGTCCGCTGCGTCGCGATGGTGAGCGGCGGGGCGAGCGGCAGCAGGATCGAGAAGGTGGAGCCGTGGCCGAGGCGGCTCTCGACGGTGATGTCGCCGCCGTGCGCCTCGGCGATGCGCGCGGCGGTCGCCAGCCCGAGCCCGGTCCCCTTGCCCGGCGCCTTGGTGGTGAAGAGCGGCTCGAAGATGCGCTTGCGCGTCTCCTCGCCCATGCCGGTGCCCGTGTCCTGGACGCGGAGCACGGCCAGCTCCCCCGAGAGGTGGAGCCCGCGCGCCTGAGCCTCGGCCTCCCCGACGGTGATCCGCTCGCACTCGAGGAGCAGGCGGCCGCCGTCGGGCATCGCGTCGCGCGCGTTCAGCACCAGGTTGATGAGGACCTGCATCAGCTCGGTGCGGTCGCCGAGCACGGTGAGCTCGTCGGCCACGCGGGCGGAGGTCTCGATCGTGTCGGGGAGGCTGCGGCGCAGCAGGCGCAGGCTCTCCTCGACGAGCTTGCCCAGCTCGACGCGGGCCTGGCTGCGGTCGGCGCCCCGGGTGAAGTTGAGGACCTTGCGCGCCAGGTTGACCCCCTCCCAGGCGGCGACCTCGATGGAGGAGAGCGACTGCTTGAGCTCGACGTCCTCGGCGTACGGTGAGGTGAGCTGCACGCTCTGCAGGGTGCCGAGGATGACGGTCATGCAGTTGTTGAAGTCGTGGATCAGCCCGGCGGTGATCTGGGAGACGATCTCCATCCGCTGCCAGCGCACCAGGTGCTCCTCGATGTCCTGGTGGCGGGTGAAGACGAAGAGCGTGCGCGCGCCGATCTGCACCTTGTCGCCGAAGCGCAGGACGCTGACCTCGACGGGCACCCCGTTGACCAGCGTGCCGTTGCGGCTCTTCAGGTCCTCGATGACGAACTCGGTCTTCGAGGTCCGCGTGATCGTCGCGTGCCGGCGCGAGACGTCCTCGCCGGAGACCTGCACGGTCGCCTCGGCGTCGCGCCCGATCAGCGCCTTGCGCTCGATGACGAAGCGGCGGCCAGCG
>JAKLHH010000411.1 GCA_022710245.1 Myxococcota bacterium | reverse complement strand
CTCGTGGCCTTCGCCCGCCAGCGGCACCCACGTCACCCCGGCGTGGCGCTGGTGCACGCCCACCACCTCGCGCTCCGCGTGCGCTGGTCCCTCATCCGCGGCGTCCTCGAGCCGGCCGAGCCCGCGTTCTCCGCGCTGGCGCCGGCGGCGGCGCAGCACGCGCTCCACCTCCTCGGCCTCGTGCTGCTCCGGGCCGGGGAGCTCGAGGCGGCGCGGCAGCGGCTCCTGAGGGCGGAGCGGCTCAAGGGGCCCTGCCGCGTCGGCCTGCTCCTCGAGCTCTGTGACCTCTTCGCGAGGGGGGGCGGCGCTGTCGGCGGCGCCTCGCCCCTGCACCAGCTCCTCGGCGGCATCCGCGAGGCCGACGCCCTGCTCGCCGAGGGGCGCCACGGCGAGGTGGTCCGGGTGCTCGAGCGCACCGCCCTCTGGGACAGCCACGAGCTGCAGTCCCTGGCGCGGCTCGCGGAGGCGCACCTCCACCTCGAGCCGACCGACCCCGTGCAGCGCCTCCGCAAGACCTACGTCCTCGCCGCCTTCCTCGCGGCGCAGGACATGGGGGCCGCCCACACCGAGCTGCCCGTGCCCGGCGCCTGCTGGGAGGAGGAGCGGCTCGCCGAGCTCGCCGCGCGGGCCCGGGCCTGGCTCGATCCAGAGGGCGACCTGCCGGCGCGCGAAGAGGCCGGCGTGATCTGCAGCGATGAGCTCCTGTCGAGCCGGCCCCTCTGAGCACGCCCAGGCCTGGTACCATCGGTCCGGGAGGACCGATGAAGACGAGCAAGCAGTGCCCGAAGTGCAGCAGCTTGAGGGTCGGCTACCTCGAACGAGTCTACAACTACAACACCTGCAATGGCGCGCAGCTCCACGCCCCTGAGCCGGTCGGCGTGATCCCCGAGGAGGACAGGCTGTTCACCACCAACATCGCGGCCGGGGAGCTCGAGGCCTACCTCTGCGCCGACTGCGGCTTCCTCGAGACCTACGTCAAAGCGCCCGCGACCGTGCCGTTCGAGCAGCTGAAGGGCTTCCGCTGGATCAACCCGACGAGCGCCGAGGCGGGACCCTACAGGTAGCGGCGGGGGCGAAGGCACTTGCAGCCTGAGCTCGGGAGGTGTCACCCAGCTGAACCCCCATCGGAGGACGAAGATGCGCAGGGCAGACCGCAGGTTCCTGGCCATCGCATCGCCCATCATCGCGTGGGCTTGCCTCGCCGCGGCCTGCAGCGAAGCCCCCACCTCCCCTCGCAACCAGGCTGACGCGAGCGCCGCGACCGAGGGCGGTCCTCTCGGCGAGGTGTGTGGAGACGGTGTCAGAGCCGGTGCGGAGGAGTGCGACGGCGCGGACCTCGCGGGCCGGAGCTGCAGCAGCGAAGGCTTCTCGGGCGGCGGGCTCGCCTGCAAGCCCGACTGCACGCTGGATACGACCAAGTGCGAGCGCTGCGGCGATGGAGCGATCAACGGGAGCGAGGCCTGCGACGGCTCGGCCCTCGGCGCCAAGACGTGTCAGAGCGAGGGGTTCGACAGCGGCACGCTCGCGTGCGCCGCGAGCTGCCAGCTCGACCTCTCGGGCTGCCGCGTCGCGACCTGCGGCAACGGCGTCCGCGACGCCAAGGAGGCCTGCGAAGGCAAGGACCTCGGCGGCAAGACGTGCCAGTCGCTGGGCTTCCAGGGCGGGGCGCTCAGCTGCGACAGCAACTGCGCGCTGAACACGGCGAGCTGCACCAAGTGCGGCGACGGGGTGATCAACGGCGCGGAGGCGTGCGACGGGACCAAGCTCGGCGGCAAGACGTGCAAGTCGCTGGGCTACGCCGGGGGCACGCTCGCCTGCAAGAGCAACTGCGCCTTCGACACCACCGCGTGCACGAAGGCCCCGCCGCTCGACCAGGGACTCGCGCCCGACAAGGGCAAGCCAGCCGACCAGGGCCTCAAGGCGGATCACGCGGACGCCGGCGCGCCATCCGCCTTCTGCTCCACCTTCCCCAGCCTCCCTCCCACCAAGCCGACCGCCTCGAACACCGGCGTCCCTGCAGGCACCGTGCTGACGCCCTATGCCGGCCCGTACACCATCACCACCAACGGCGCCGTCATCGACGGCAAGGACATCACCCAGACGCTGACCATCAACGCCAGCAACGTGACGATCAAGAACAGCAAGATCCATCCCGCGAGCGGCCAGTCGACCATGGCCATCGTCGTGAAGGGCAGCGGGACCAAGATCCTCTTCTCCGAGGTCTACACCGCCTCTGGCGGGGGGTACGTCGGCATCCTGGGAGGCGACATGACCGTCTGCGGGTGTTACCTCCACGGCTGGGAGAACGCGATGACCGTCAGCGGCGGCGTGATGGTCCAGGCCAACTACATCGACAAGCTGCTGAGCGCTCAGTCAGGCGCCCACTACGACGGCATCGAGATGTACGACGGGAGCAACTCGAAGTTCTGGGGCAACAACATCCGCCTCACCGACGCGAGCGACAAGTGGCGCACCGAGACCGGCGCGCTGAACGTGACGACCGAATGGAGCAGCATCAAGAACGTCGAGATCCGGGGCAACTGGTTCGGCGGTGGCAGCTACACGCTCTATATCCGGAAGTCGTCGAGCGGCAACGGCTACACGTACTCAGCGATCAAGGTCCAGGACAACCGATGGTACGGAAAGGCGCCGAAGGGCTACGCCGCGTGGGGGCCCATCTCCGACGACGGCGGTGATATCACCTATACGGGCAACGTCTGGGACGACGACGGGTCGAGCCTCTAGCCTCTAGCCTCTAGCGTCGAGCCTCTAGCCTCTGGCGTCTAGCCTCTGGCCTCTGAGATGGGTTGGTCGCGGTGGGTGTCATGAGCTGACGTCATGGGGAAAACAGCACGCACGGTTTGAAAAGGGGGGGCCTGCTCGCCTGCCCTGGAAGTGGGGCAAGGAGAAGGAGTAGCTTCTACCCATGTGCGCTCCTGGCTCGATCGCCGGATGAGAGGTGGCACGTGGTGGTTCGAGAGCACGCCCTCCTGGTCTGCATCGCCCTCGCTGGATGCTCGAGCTCGACGCCGGCTGCCGATGTGGGCAGCTCCGACGCCCTCCCGCTGATCGACCTTTCGGCCGACCGCGCTGCCGGTGACGTGGTGCGCAGCGATCGTGCTCGTGATCTGGGTGGGGATCGCGGGTCGGACTTGAAGCGTCCGCCGGATCAGCCACGACTCGACGCGCGGCTCGACGCGCCCAAATCAGTCGATGCAGCGAAGTGGGACGCCGCCAAGAAGGACGTTGCACCGCCGCAGCCCGATAAGAAGAAGCCCGACGCGCTGGCCGCCGACAAGGCCAAGCCCGACTCGATCAAGGCCGATTCGATCAAGCCGGACGCCCCCAAGCCGGACTCGATCAAGCCGGACGCCCCCAAGCCGCCGATCTGCAGCGCGGCTTGCCTTGCCGGGCCGACCGGGCAGGTGATCAGCCTCTGCAAGTCGCTTCCGGCGACCTACACCGGCCAGCTCCAGTGCATCGCCGGCGCGGCCAAGTCGCCCAAGCCCGCCGCGCTGGTCTCGGCCTGCACCACGATCCTGAGCGGTGCGTACATCTCGAGCCAGCTCGACTGCATCACCAACGGCGCGCCGGCGGCCGATCCCACCCTCGTCGTCACGCAGTGCAACGCGCTGCCGGCCACCTACACCGGAAAGGTGCAGTGCATCGGTGGCGCGGCCAAGTCGCCCAAGCCCGCCGCGCTGGTCTCGGCCTGCACCACCATCTTGAGCGGCGCCTACATCAGCGGCCAGCTCGACTGCATCACCAACGGCGCACCGGCTGCCGACCCCACCCTGGTCGTCACGCTATGCGACGCGCTGCCGGCCACCGTGGACGGAAAGCTCAAGTGCATTGCCGGCGCCGCCAGGTCGTCCGCTCCCTCGGCGCTGGTCTCGGCGTGCACCACGATCTTCAGCGGTGCCAACATCAGCGGCCAGCTCGACTGCATCGTCAACGGCGCACCCGCTTCCAATCCCACGCTGGTGGTGACCCAGTGCAACGCGCTGCCCGCCACCGTGGACGGAAAGCTCAAGTGCATTGCCGGCGCCGCCAGGTCGTCCGCTCCCTCGGCGCTGGTCTCGGCGTGCACCACGATCCTGGGCGGTGCCAACATCACCGGCCAGCTCGACTGCATCACCGGCGGCGCGCCCGCCCCCGACCCGACCGTGGTCGTCAGCCAGTGCAACAACCTTCTCACCACCGTCGACGGAAAGGTCCAGTGCATCGGCGGCGCGGCCAGGTCGTCGGCCCCTGTCGCGCTGATCTCCGCGTGCACGACCATCCTGAGTGGCGCGTACATCACCATCCAGCTCGACTGCATCACCAGCGGCGCGCCCGCCGCCGATCCGGCCCTCGTCGTCACGCAATGCAACGCATTGCCCACCACCTACGACGGAAAGGTCCAGTGCGTCGGCGGCGCGGCGAAGTCGCCCAAGCCGGCGGCGCTGGTCTCGGCCTGCACCACGATCCTGAGCGGCGCGACCATTGCGGTCCAGCTCGACTGCATCGTCAACGGCGCGCCGGCCGCCGATCCCACGCTGGTGGTCGGCCAATGCAACGCCCTGGGCACCACGTACGACGGCAAAGTGCAGTGCGTGGGCGGTGCGGCGAGGTCACCCAAGCCCGCCGCGCTGGTCTCTGCCTGCACGACGATCCTCAGCGGGGCGACCATCACCGTCCAGCTCGACTGCATCGTCAACGGGGCGCTCGCCGCCGATCCGACGCTGGTCGTCACTCAGTGCAACACCTTGGGCACCACCTTCGACAACAAGGTCGTGTGCGTCGGAGGCGCGGCCCGCGCCAGCGATCCCGGTTGTGCAGTGAGTTGCTGCGGGGGCGCATTTCCCGGCGCCATCCCGAGCGAGCTGACCTGCATCGCCGGTGCGCCCGGGGCCTGACCGCACCCTGATCCGCCCGCTGCTCCACCTTCCCCGTGGTGGATCTGCCGCTGCCGCTGTGGCCGCGCCGGCACAGCGCCCGCTCGCCGCTGCGCTTTCCACACCTTGCACGCGCCCGCGCGCTGGTCCGCGCCTTGCTCTGCTCCGGGTCGACACCCCGGAGGTCCTCGCGATGCGACCCACCCTGCGCGGCAGCCTCAGCCTCCTCCTCGCCCTCGCCCTCACCACGCCCGCCACGCCCGCCGCCGCCGACGAGGCCGTGAAGCAGCCGCCCCTCGCGCAGCTCGAGCGCGCCGCGAGGCAGGGCGGCGCGGCGGCCCAGCTCGCGTACGGCAAGGCGCTGCTGCAGAGCGACAAGACGCGCGACGCCGCGGCCGCGTGGATCCGGCGCGCGGCCGCGAAGGGGCTCGGCGAGGCCTGGTACCTCCTCGGCTACCACGGGCTCGGGCCCGAGGAGGCGTCGACCTGCTTCGAGAAGGCGGCCTCGAAGGGCCACGCCGAGGCCTTCGGCCACGTCCTCGACCACCTCCTCTTCCGCGCCGGATCCTGCGCCGAGGTCGGCAAGGCCAAGCGCTTCGCCGACCTCGCGCGGCGCCTCTCGGTGAGCGTCGGCTTCGGGTCGGACTCGCTCCTTTCCACCGTGGATCGCTGCGCCCTCGCCGGCGCGCCGCGGATCCCCCGCGCCGACCTGGCGAGCGCCGCCGAGGAGCGCCGCTTCGACGCCGAGGTGGGCCGCGACTGCACGCTCTACAAGACGGGCCTCTCGGTGAAGAAGGACCTCCAGCGCTACGGCCGGTGCATGCTCGCGCACCGCGCCGCGGACCGATTCGTCACCGGGGCGCTCGCCTGCGACGAGGGCGACCGCTACGCCTTCGACACGCACGCGACCGACCTCGCCGAGCTCTACGCCAACGGCTGGGGCGTCAAGCGGAACCCGAAGCTCGCCATCGCGCTCGTCTGCCACGGGAGCTTCGTCCCCGCCGAGCTCGAGGGGATGGTCGAGGCGCTCCACGCCACGCGGAACCAGCAGGCGCTCGCCAGGCCGTTCACCTTCTGTGACCACGTGACGAGCTCGATCAACACCGGCAACTGCGATACCCAGGTGGCGCAGGCGAGCGAGAAGCAGCGGGAGAAGGCCTACGAGGCGCTCGCCAGCCGCTGGACGGACGCGCAGCGCGCCGCGCTGGCGCAGCTCCGGCGCGCGGGCGACGCGTTCTTCACCAGGCACGCCGTCGCCGAGCAGGACATGACCGGGACGCTGCGGGTCTCCATCGCCACCGAGGCCGAGGAGGCGCTACGGGACGCGCTGCTCGAGGCGGTCCGCGACGTGGAGTCCGGCAAGTGGCCGGGCGCGACCGGCGCGACGGGCGCGACGGGCGCGAAGGCCGCGAAGGCCGCGGCGAGGGCCGAGCGCGAGCTGCAGGGGGTCTACGGGCGGCTGATGAAGCTGGAGGAGATCCTGGCCGGCACCGTCGCCAAGGAGGGCGTCCGCGCGACGCAGAAGCTCTGGCTCGCGTACCGTGACGCCTGGGCGCGCTTCGGCGCGGCGGTCCGCCCGTCGGTGCCGGAGAAGGTCTGGAGGACGTGGGTGACCGAGAAGCGGACCCGGCAGCTCAAGCAGCTCCTCGTCGAGGACGACCCGGGCTGAGTGGCGCGTCTGGGCAACAAGATCCCTGTGGAGGGCGGCGCCAGGTGTGCGAAGATGGCTCATGCGAAGAGTGATCACGTGCATCGCGCTGGCGACAGCAGCCGGTGGCTGCGTGCGCGCGGGCTTCGCTGTGGCCGGGGCAGGCCACCCGGGTGATGGAGTCCCAGCGGTCGACGGCGCGCCACCTGGTGACGGAGCACGGTTCGAAATCTGGCCACGTGCCGATCTTGCACACACCACCGACGGACCCTCGGCTCGCGATGGCTCGCGGGCGGAGGGGGCTCGCGATGGCTCG